>JAOTST010000071.1 GCA_029864785.1 Chromatiales bacterium
ATCTTCGGGGAGATCCGTTGGATAGAACCCCTGCCAGAGTTCGCATTGCCAACCATAGGTCGCAATGTCGATGGTAGTTTGATGCTTATCCACGATCTTTTCCTAAAAATATCTATAATGATTCAATGCCAAACGACAATATTATCCCATTTAGCCGCCCCTCTCTAAAAAAGAAAAATAGAGGAAAAACGCTCTGTAAATCTGGATTCCACAAATGGATCGCTGATAAGTCGACCCCCTTTGACTCTAAACAGGGAATACTGATAACCCGTTACACCTGCTCACGTTGCGGCAAAACTAGAATTAAACCTAAATCAAATTAATTATCATCAGCACCTACTCTTCAGTGGCTATTCCATTCGTTGCCTCCATCCTCCTTGCACCTCATCCCATCAACAACGATAATTACCTTCCAACTACAACTTCAAACTCAACGTGTCCGCCAGCCTCTCCCCCATAAACGTACCTCTGGTTCTATTAATCCCTCTAGCACTACTGCTCAGTGGGTGCTCCTATATTCCCTTCGTTGATGATGGCCAGCGAGAGCCCGATCCATGGGAGAGTATGAATCGTTCTGTTAACACATTTAATAATGGGCTTGATGACTATCTCCTCAAACCTCTTGCTAAAGGCTATCAAACCATCACCCCCGAGCCTGTTGATAAAGGAGTTAGCAATTTTTTCAGCAACCTTGATGATGTAACTGTCGTTATCAATGACCTGCTCCAGTTTAAGGTGATACAGGGCACCTCCGATCTGGCTCGTTTGAGTATCAACTCAACGGTGGGAATTTTAGGCCTTTTTGATGTAGCCGATCGGATCGGTATAGAAAAACACCATGAAGATTTCGGACAGACCCTGGGCTTTTGGGGCGCGCCCAACGGCCCCTACTTGGTGCTTCCATTTTTTGGACCCAGCACGTTGCGTGATGGCACAAGTATGATCGCCGTCGACTGGCGAACCGATCCGCTATTTTATGAGAAAGACCGAACGGTCAAATATGGCCTCTACACAATGGATGTCATCGACACCCGAGCCGACCTGCTCTACGCATCGAATATTGTCGATAAGAGCAGTACCGACTCCTATCTGTTTATTCGTGAATCCTATCTGCAACGTCGTCGCAATCTCGTTTATGATGGCAAACCGCCAGAGGATGAGAGCATGAATGAGTTTCTCGACCTTTAACCAAATCTGACAAATTATTAGATATGCTCACATCGATCATCGCCATCATTATCGGTTTTTCCCTGCTCATCTGGGGAGCAGATCGCTTTGTGATCGGAGCCTCTGCCACCGCGCGTAACCTTGGAATATCACCACTCATTATCGGCCTGACCATCGTCGGTTTTGGTACATCTGCCCCAGAGATGTTGGTATCAGGAATCGCCGCATGGTCAGGAAACCCTGGCATAGGACTGGGTAATGCGATGGGCTCCAACATCACCAACATTGGCTTAGTACTCGGAGTCACCGCACTGGTTGTTCCCATCTCGGTGCACTCCAAAGTGCTTCGGAGAGAGTTTCCCATACTAGTCTTTATCATGGCTATCGCCCTCTATCTTCTATGGGATCTCAACCTGGGACTCATCGATGGCCTGATCCTGCTCGGCGGTATGATTATGATGATTCTGTGGATGGTGCATATCGGTCTAAAGGAGAAATCTGCTGATCCGATGACCAATGAGTTCTCTGATGAGATCCCCACCGACATGGCAACAGGCGTTGCACTGTTGTGGTTACTAATCGGTCTGCTGACCCTACTCGGTAGCTCCAAGCTGTTGGTGTGGGGTGCGATCAATGTTGCCCAGAGCTTCGGCATCAGCGATCTGGTTATCGGTCTCACCATTATCGCCATAGGTACCAGTCTGCCAGAACTAGCCGCCACCGTGATGAGCGCTCTTAAAGGTGAGCATGATATCGCTGTCGGTAACGTCCTTGGCTCCAATATGTTCAACCTGTTAGCGGTTCTCGGAATTCCCGGCATCATCCAACCTGCCGACTTTGATATTGTGGCATTAGACCGAGACTATCTAGTCATGGCACTATTCACTGTAGCCCTTTTTGTAATGGCCTACGGCTTTCGAGGAAAAGGGGGTAGACTCAACCGAATTGAGGGAGCCATTCTACTCAGTGGTTATATTGGCTATATGACGCTACTGTATCGTACAGCTCTATAAGGAGAGACTTTAAGATGACTCAGGAAACATTTACCGTTCAAAATGTAAAATGTGGTGGTTGTGCCAGCACGATCGAATCAGGTGTTAGCGAGATGGCCGCAGTTAACAGTGTCACTGTTGAGGTCGAATCCGGAACGGTCACCATAGAGAGTGATGGAATTGAACGTGCAACACTATCAAGTAAGCTTGCCGAGCTGGGCTATCCCGAAGCCTAAGCCTTCATCAATAATTCAATACCTACAATAACCGAATGAGTGATATCGATAGAGAGAGAATTGGTCGCCTTGCGCATGAGGTGCTGGAGATTGAGGCGGACGCTATTCGTAGTCTCAAACAGCAGATCGACACCCATTTTTTTCACGCCTGTGAGCTGATGCTGGCCTGCCAGGGTCGAGTCGTTGTCACCGGAATGGGAAAATCAGGCCATATCGGCGGCAAAATTGCAGCAACACTTGCCAGTACCGGAACCCCCTCTTTTTTTGTCCACCCCGGAGAAGCAAGTCACGGTGACCTCGGTATGATTACCGGCAGCGATCTTGTATTGGCACTATCCAACTCTGGAGAAACCGATGAACTATTGATGATCCTACCCATCATCAAGCGTCTGCATATCCCATTAATTTCAATGACTGGTAATCCCGCCTCGCGACTTGCTCAGGCAGCAGAGGCTCATCTCAATATTGCCGTTTCCAAAGAGGCATGCCCACTGGGGCTAGCCCCCACCGCAAGCACAACAGCCACCCTCGCAATGGGTGATGCTCTAGCCGTTGCACTATTGGAGTCACGTGATTTTACCGAGGAGGATTTTGCCCGCTCTCACCCTGCCGGTAGCCTTGGGCGCAGACTGCTTTTGCGCACGAGCGATCTAATGCATAGCGGTGACAAACTACCAAAGGTTGATCAACAGGCAAGCTTGAGCACCACACTGGCCGAGATGTCCGACAAGGGGTTAGGAATAACCACTGTTGTCGATGACGATAATAGAATTTGCGGGATCTTTACCGATGGTGACCTGCGACGCCTGCTCGATCATGGGCAAGTTGATATTCAACAACTCACCGTCGCTGAGGTGATGCGTAGCCAATTTACAACCAGTAGTGTCGACCAGCTTGCCGGTGAGGCGCTCCAGATGATGGATCAAAAACGGATTAACGCCCTACCTATTGTCGATGATAATAATCACCTACTAGGAGTGATCAATATGCATGATCTATTGCGAGCAGGTGTTGTCTAGTGGATCTTATTCTGAAAAAAAGTGCCCAAATAAAACTCGTCATTTTTGATGTTGATGGGGTACTCACTGACGGCTCTCTATTTATTGGTGACGATGGGCAGGAGTACAAGGCATTTAACTCCAAAGATGGCTTGGGCATGAAGCTGTTGCAGCGCTCCGGTGTCGCTGTCGGCATCATCACTGCACGCCAGTCTAATGTGGTCAAACTACGAATGGAGAGCCTAGGCATAGAGCACCTCTATCAGGGTCAGCAGGAGAAACTTCCAGCCTTTGAACAGCTTCTCGAAAAGCTCTCACTCGATGCCCACGAAGTTGCCTATGTGGGTGATGATTTTATCGACCTACCCATTATGATCCGCTGTGGCCTGGCCATCGCTGTTGCCGATAGCCATGAGAGAGTCATTGAGCAGGCTCACTGGGTAACCGAAAGAAATGGTGGTCGTGGCGCGGCACGAGAGGTGTGTGAATTAATCATGGCGGGACAAGGGACGCTAGAAAGCGCCGTACAGAAATTTCTCAAATGAACCGTTTTGGCTGGAAACAACTACTCTTTATCGTGCCGACAATTGTTGTCGTTCTACTGCTAACTAATCGACAAGTAGTGCCACTTTCTCAACCGGAGCAGCCTTCTGCCAGCACCATAGAGAGCGATTACTATCTGCGTAAAGTCCACATCAGTAACATAGGCGGTGATGGCAACATTGATAGTGAGATTTTTGCCAAACTACTGACTCACTACCCGCAAGATGACCACTCTGACCTCTCCGCACCTCGTTTTAAAATCTATCGCCCCAATGGTGAAAATTTATGGGCGAAATCGAAAGAGGGGGTTATCTTTGGCGATAAAAAGGTCGTCTTAAAAGAGGATGTGCGTCTGGAACAGCGCGCCAGTGATCATACGATAACCAGCCGTATCGAGAGCAACGAGATTGAATTCGAACACGCCACTCAAAAAGTAACCAGCAGAGAGCGCGTAAAAATTATCGGCGAGAACTACACGATTGTAGCCGGGGCAATGGAGCTTCTATCTAACGAGAGACAACTCTATTTAAGCAGAGGCGTTAAAGGACACTATGAGCCATAATTTTGGGCGCACCCTCACCACTTTGGTATGGAGCATCAGTATGCTGCTGTTCACACAGTTGACCTGCGCCGCAGGCAGTAACAGCAAACAACCTATATCCATCTATGCCGATCAGCTCTCAATCGATGACACTACAGGAGTAAGCCACTATCAAGGCCACGTTGAACTGCAACAGGGGGATCTTAAATTTTCTGGTGATGAGCTGGATTTAACTCAAAAAGATGGTGCCGTCACACTAATGAAAGCGATGGGTAAACCCGCTCATTTTGAGCGCAGTGAGCCTGAACCACTCAAAGCAGAGGCTCACCAGATCGATTATGACAACAACAAAGGGATTGTGATCCTGCACGGCAATGCGCAACTCTGGCAAAACGGCGATCTATTTAGCAGTGAACTCATCCACTACTACACTGAATCACGGCGCGTTAAGGCGCAAGGCGCTCCAAACAGTAATTCTCAGAACGGGCGTGTCCATGTAATCATTCGTCCCAAGGGAGACAACAAAGGTGAGTAACCCCATCACTCTCTCAGCGCGCCATCTAAGCAAACGCTATAAAAAGCGTACGGTGGTGAAGGATGTTTCACTGGAGATCAGCAAGGGCGAGGTGGTCGGCCTTCTTGGGCCCAATGGCGCAGGAAAAACCACCTGCTTCTATATGATTGTGGGGCTGATTGCCTCAAATGGCGGGGAGATCCTGCTCGGTGATCAGTCGATAGGAAATCTACCTATCCACAAGCGGGCGCAGCTCGGCATCGGCTATCTCCCACAAGAGGCTTCGGTCTTTCGGAAACTCTCTAGCGCCGATAATATTATGGCCATTTTAGAGCTGCGTGATGACCTCACTAAACAGCAACGACAGGAAAAACTAGAGCTGCTGTTAGAGGAGCTACATATCACCCATATTCGTAACTCGCTGGGAATGAGCCTCTCTGGTGGTGAGCGTCGACGCGTCGAGATCGCCCGAGCTCTGGCCACTGAACCCGATTTTATTCTACTCGACGAGCCCTTTGCCGGAGTTGATCCGATATCAGTTATCGATATTCAAAACATTATTCGTCATCTTCAACAGCGCCAGATTGGTGTACTGATTACAGATCACAATGTGCGCGAAACCCTCGCAATCTGTGAACGAGGTTACATCGTTGGCGAGGGAGAGATTATCGCGGCGGGGAGTCCCGAAGAGATTCTCGCTAATCAGAAAGTGAAAGAGGTCTATCTTGGACAAGATTTCACCCTCTAGATGCTATTTTTTTTGAAAAATCGAAATTTACCAAGCAAACATCCTGCCATTTTTTTTTGTAATGGACTAATATGTCCGTAATGAGAATTTCAGTTCACTTCACGCACCTAATTACCATCTCGTTTCACCATCTGGTGCAATAATTCGATCCATGCGTCAATCTCTTCAACTCCGTACCAGCCAACAACTCGCGATGACTCCGCAGTTACAGCAGGCTATTCGCATGCTGCAACTCTCAACGCTCGAACTGCAGGTGGAGATTCAACAGGCACTTGATTCCAACATGATGCTTGAAGAGGAATCTATTGATGAATTTACTGAAGATAACGGGATCGAAAAACAACCTGAAGTTGAAGATAGTGAAGGCTTTGATACCGCTACAACTGAAGTGCAAACGGCTGGTGAGGTAGCGGAAGAGAGCAGCATGAGCGAAACAACCGCTGACATCCCCGACGAACTGCCCGTCGATAGCAGTTGGGACGATATCTACGATGCACCGATCACCACAACCCCCTCTTCGAGCCCATTGGGTGATGAACCGCGTGAATTTGAACAAGGTGATGGCGGTACTGAATCTCTACATGAACACCTACTTTGGCAGATGCAGATGGCCAATCTCTCTGAAGAGGATGTTGAAATTGCCGAAACATTGATTGATGCAATTAACGATGACGGTTTTATTAGCACTTCTCTCGAAGATCTGCTTGAAGGGCTACAGAAACAGGGTTTAGAGATTGATATCGAAGAGATTTATGCCGTCCTACACACAATTCAAAACTTCGATCCTCCCGGAATCGCGGCGTGTAGCCTGCAAGAGAGTCTTCTGCTTCAGCTAAATGTTCTTCTAAACAGAAAAGATATTGATGAGGCGAATAAGACGCTTATTAACCAAACAAGTAATCTGCTTAAGAAACATTTTGAGCTGCTTGCCAACCGCGATTACGCCCAGCTCAAGAGAAAACTGCGATTAACCGATGAGCAGCTCCATCAGCTCACCCACCTAATCCAAAGCCTCAACCCACGTCCTGGTAGCCAGTTTAGTGCAGAAAAGCCCCAATATATTATCCCAGATGTCTTTGTCAGCCAGCAGCATGGCGTCTGGAAGGTAAAACTCAATCACGAAGCGGCTCCCAAGATTCGAGTCAATACCACCTACGCCAATATGATCAATCAGGTCAGTGGCAGCGACTCCAGCACGCTTAAGACCCATTTGCAGGAGGCTCGTTGGTTTATCAAATCACTATTGAGTCGCAACGAAACCTTGATGAAAGTATCCACTAGCATCGTTGCGCATCAACAGAAATTTCTTGAAGAGGGAGAGATCGGTATGAAGGCGATGGTTCTCGCTGACATCGCCGCTGAGCTTGGTATGCATGAATCAACCATCTCACGAACAACTACTCGGAAATATATGCATACCCCTCGGGGCATCTTTGAATTAAAATATTTCTTCTCTAGCCACGTATCTACGAGCAGCGGAGGGGAGTGCTCATCCACTGCGATCAGG
>JAOTST010000072.1 GCA_029864785.1 Chromatiales bacterium
GTTTGAGATTTGAGAGGAGCTGCTCCTAGTACGAGAGGACCGGAGTGGACGAACCTCTGGTGTTCCGGTTGTCACGCCAGTGGCATTGCCGGGTAGCTACGTTCGGACAGGATAACCGCTGAAAGCATCTAAGCGGGAAGCCCCCCTCAAGATAAGATCTCACTGGAGCCTTGAGCTCCCTTAAGGGTCGTCGAAGACTACGACGTTGATAGGCTGGGTGTGGAAGCGTAGCAATACGTGAAGCTAACCAGTACTAATTGCCCGTGAGGCTTGACCATATAACACCCAAACAGTCTGTATTTCAGAGTGTGGTGTTGTATGAATGCTATACCTGACAAATTTATTACAGCTTATCCGAATTAGTCTGCATTGCAGATAACCAGTTTTCCTGGTGGCAATAGCGTGTAGGTACCACCTGATCCCATCCCGAACTCAGAAGTGAAACTGCTCAGCGCCGATGATAGTGTGGTGTTTCGCCATGTGAAAGTAGGACACTACCAGGATTTAATTCTAAAAACCCAGTCTCTTGACTGGGTTTTTTTTTGCCTGCAGGGAAGTAGGTATTGGGTATGCCGTGATCACATGGATGTGAATGAATGGAGGCCGGAAGTAGGTACGCTGCGATCGCAGGTATGCTAGAGATAGGAAAGAGCTGTGTTGTTTGTGCCCCAACGCTGCTTCTATTAACACTATGCTCAAATAGGGTAGGATCAAGAGATGTTTCAGTCGCGAACAGATAAATTATTAAAAGATGGAAAGGTTAAAGCCGATAACCATTACTCTTGTGATCAATTGTATTCTGAATTTAGTCGTCTTGGGATTCCTGTCAATGCCACTGATGATGGTGTGAAGTTGTTAGATATTGTAGATCCGTTGAATCACGAGCGAATCAGCTCAACGCTCTTGGAGTTTAAAAGGCAGCACACATTAGAGATTCATCAATATATAGATTCTACTAACGAGCATTTAGTCACTACCTTTAATGATCAAAATTTACCTGCGATCTGCCTCGCTGAATATCAGTTAAAAGGGCATGGTCGCAGAGGGACTCATTGGCATTCAACATATGGCAAGGATTTTAACTGTTCTATCGCCTGGCCGATTTTATCTGGACAGCGAGTAACCGGTGTTATGTCACTGGTTATCGCACTATCACTTGTTAATGTATTGGAAGATCTTGGATTAAGTAATGTTGAGGTAAAGTGGCCAAATGATCTCTTTGTGGGTGGGCGAAAGATTGCGGGAATTTTAATCGAACAGGTATTTAATAGCACAATGCTTACTTTAATTGTTGGTGTTGGATTGAATTTGTTTAAACTGCCATCTAGAGACAATATGAGCGGAAATCGAGAATTCATTGCAACTTCAGTTGAAGAAGAATTAGGTACTCTTGAGCGAAATATGATTGCGATAAAGCTTATTGATGCTATCTTTGCTGCTCTAAGCGAGATACCCGAGCAACTGGATACTCCGATGATGCTCGCATGGAAACGACACGACTATCTTCGAGATAAAAATATTACTATTAAGCAGAAAAATATCTCACAGGGGCTCTATCAGGGGATCGACTCATCAGGTCATCTACTTTTGAATATAGATGGCAAGGTGCTTAAGTTTTCATCAGGACATATAACAGGGGTGTCGAAGTGATGTTGCTTGTGGATATAGGCAACAGCCAAATAAAGTGGCAGGAGAGTGATTACTTTACAGACGCTCCAAGATCGTTTGCCTATGATGCCGAAAGTATTCACTTTCAACTCGATACTAACTTGAAGTCGTGCACTTCTATAGATGGAGGTGTTGTGATTGTTAGTGTTGGGTGTGAGGAGATAAACCGAAAAGTTGAAAAATGGTTTATAGAACAGTGTGAAGCTGAGGTGCAATTTCTCTCTTCGGCAACGAAGTGGGGAACATTACGAAATGGCTATGATAAACCAGAAACACTGGGCGTTGATCGTTGGTATGCGCTTGTTGGTGCCGCAAGCAGATATACCTATCCTTTTATGGTTTGTGACATTGGCTCGGCTGTGACGATTGATTTGGTCGATCATCAAGGCAGCCATCTTGGTGGATTTATAACACCCGGTTTGGATATGATGACTCATTCGTTGAATACGACCGCAGGCATTAATATTGATTCACTATCTTCCAAATCTAGGAGTTTAGCTATTCCCAGCAACACTCAGACGGCTATTAAAGAAGGCTGTATGCAGTCGGTAACTGCCTTGATTGATAGTGTAAAAAGAAAATATGCGTCAGGATTTGACTGTATTCTAACGGGAGGTCATGCGGAGGTTATTTTTGATTTGTTAGAGTCAACGGCGACGGTTGATAAAAATTTAATTTTTTACGGCATACTTAGTGAAATTCAAAACAGATAACCTTAATATTTGATGCGCATAATTATTATTCTCTTACTTGCGGTAAATTTCATCCTCGTGGGATTCAATTATTTCGTTATTGAGCCGGGTAAAAAATCAACGATATCAGAGCGACCACGAGGTGATCTCTCTCTTGTACTCTTATCTGAATTAAAAGAAGGGCAATTGAAGGAGCGGCAAGAGTCACAAGAGAGTCTTGGTAGAGAGGATGCAGGAAAACAGTTAGTTCCATGTCTAAAAGTTGTTGGCGATTGGGATATTGATCGCCTTGAATTGATAAAAGAGCAGTTGATAGCAAAAGAAAAGAGAATAATTTCCGAAGGAAAGGAGCGTAGAAAAAAGGTCAATTATTGGGTAGTGATCCCACCCTTTGAGTCCAGGCAGGAGGCAATTACTGCAAAACGTCAGCTACAGAACGAAAAAATTATAGACTCCTTTATTATAAAGAGCGGTGCAAGAGCTAATGCGCTCTCACTGGGGCTTTATTCAAATGAAGCGGGGGCACTCAGGAGGGCAAAATTTGTTAATGAAAAAAATGTTGGGATTGCTGATGCGGCAATTGAAGAACTAACGTTATATGTTGATCGTTATTGGCTTAAGCTATTCCCAGTGGATAACGATGAGATGCTGATCACAACGATAATAGGGAATGGAATTTTGGATACAAAACAGGTCCAGTGTGAAATTGACAGATAGGGATTGTAAATAGTTGTAAGAGACATTAATATACGCGCCTTCGCTGGTGTAGCTCAGTTGGTAGAGCAACTGACTTGTAATCAGTAGGTCGTAGGTTCGACTCCTATCACCAGCTCCAAATATGAAAGGGTTACAAGAGATTGTAACCCTTTTTTTATGCCCAAAAGGAATGCTCCCATTTTTTCTAAACAGGTGGAATTTATGCTGATGGAGAGAAGATTTTAGGGTAATTTTGCTAATTGGTCGGAAATAGAGACGATAGTTAGAAAAATAATGGGGTTTCATCCCTAAATAATTGTTTTTGAATGTTGACACTAGTTGCCAACTCAATCAAAATAGCCGGCTTGCGTTTGGAGGGGTTCCCGAGTGGCTAAAGGGGGCAGACTGTAAATCTGCTAGCTCAGCTTACGGTGGTTCGAATCCACCCCCCTCCACCATACATTTTGTTTATTGATGTGATGCGCGGGTATAGTTTAATGGTAGAACTTCAGCCTTCCAAGCTGACCACGAGGGTTCGATTCCCTCTACCCGCTCCATTTTGCTTGCGACCTGTCGCAAAGATGAGTCAATTGTAGATTCATTGAATTAGATTTGCCCAGGTAGCTCAGTTGGTAGAGCACACCCTTGGTAAGGGTGAGGTCGGCAGTTCAAATCTGCTCCTGGGCTCCAGTTTGTTTTAGTTTGTAGTCGTTTAACACTTTGAATAGGTATCTAAGGATGTCAAAAGAGAAATTTGAAAGAACGAAACCCCATGTCAACGTAGGCACAATTGGCCACGTCGACCATGGAAAGACCACCCTGACAGCGGCCATCACCAAGTGTATGGCAGAGAAACATGGTGGCGAATTCAAAGATTATGCAAATATCGACTCAGCTCCAGAAGAGCGCGAGCGCGGTATCACCATTTCTACAGCCCACGTTGAGTACGAGTCAGACACGCGTCACTATGCGCACGTTGACTGTCCTGGACACGCCGACTACGTCAAAAACATGATCACCGGTGCTGCACAGATGGACGGTGCGATTCTGGTTGTATCCGCAGCAGACGGCCCAATGCCACAAACGCGTGAGCACATCCTGCTGTCACGTCAAGTTGGCGTACCTTATATACTGGTCTATCTCAACAAAGCAGACCAAGTTGATGACGAAGAGCTGCTTGAATTGGTTGAAATGGAAATTCGTGAATTGCTAGATGTCTACGAATTCCCAGGAGACGATACCCCAATCGTTACCGGTTCAGCACTGAAAGCCCTTGAGGGTGACACATCAGACATCGGCGTTCCAAGCATCATCAAACTCGTTGAAGAGATGGATGCCTGGATTCCAGAGCCAGAGCGTGCCATTGATGGTGCATTCATCATGCCGATTGAGGACGTCTTCTCAATCTCAGGTCGTGGAACGGTTGTAACCGGACGTATCGAGCGCGGTATTGTAAAAGTTGGTGAAGAGATCGAAATCGTTGGAATCAAAGACACCGTAACAACAACCGTTACCGGTGTTGAAATGTTCCGTAAGCTGCTCGACGAAGGTCGTGCAGGTGATAACGTGGGTGTTCTGCTTCGTGGAACCAAGCGAGAAGATGTTGAGCGTGGACAGGTCCTTTCACACAAAGGCGCCATCAAGCCTCACACCAAGTTCGAGTGCGAAGTTTACGTACTGGGTAAAGATGAAGGTGGTCGTCATACACCATTCTTCAACGGATACCGTCCACAGTTCTACTTCCGCACAACGGATGTAACCGGTGCATGTGATCTTCCAGAAGGTATTGAAATGGTTATGCCTGGCGATAACGTCAAGATGACTGTAACACTGATCAACCCAATTGCAATGGAAGAGGGTCTACGTTTCGCGATTCGTGAAGGTGGACGTACCGTTGGTGCTGGTGTTGTTTCTAAGATTATTGAGTAACTAATATGACTAATCAGAAAATCCGTATCCGTCTCAAGTCATTTGATCATCGTCTGATCGACCAATCTGCACGTGAGATTGTTGAGACTGCAAAGCGTACAGGCGCTCAGGTAAAGGGTCCAATCCCACTACCTACTAAAATGGAGCGCTTTACTGTACTGACTTCGCCTCACGTTAATAAGGATGCGCGTGATCAGTATGAGCTGCGTACTCATAAGCGTCTGATGGATATTGTTGAGCCAACAGACAAGACTGTGGATGCACTGATGAAGCTTGATCTTGCAGCTGGAGTTGATGTTCAGATTAAACTGAACTAAAAATTTTTGAGGAGGGTATGCCTCCTCGACATGCCTCAATTCTGGAGATAATCCAGATGCGAGGGTTTTGATAGATACTGCCAGTCAATCGAAATTGGCGGTAATTAGAGGTAAATAAAATGACAATAGGTGTTGTAGGTCGCAAGGCCGGAATGACACGCATCTTCACTGAAGATGGTGCGTCAATTCCTGTAACCGTGATCGAAGTAGAGCCTAACCGAGTGACTCAAGTCAAAAGTCTAGAGACTGATGGCTATAGCGCACTACAGGTTACAATAGGTAGTCGTAGGGCTAGTCGTGTTACCAAGCCAATGGCCGGACATTATGCGAAAGCAGGTGTTGAAGCGGGTCGTGGTCTTTGGGAGTTCCGCCTTGATGAAGGTGAGGGCGAAGGCATTGAGGCTGGTTCAGAAATCAAAGCAGATATTTTTGAGCATGGTCAAAAGATCGATGTCTCAGGAACAACCATTGGTAAAGGTTTCGCGGGTGTTATCAAGCGTCACAACTTCCAAATGCAAGATGCGACTCACGGTAACTCGGTATCTCACCGTGCTCCAGGCTCAATCGGTCAAAACCAGACACCGGGTCGTGTCTTCAAAGGTAAAAAGATGGCTGGGCACATGGGTAATGTGCAGCGCACCATTCAGAACCTTGAAGTCGTTCGCATTGATACTGACCGTAACTTGCTTCTTGTTAAAGGCGCGGTTCCTGGTCATAAAGGCAGCGATGTAGTTGTCATGCCTGCCATGAAATTTAAGAAGAAGGAGGCATAACAATGGAGATTAAATTAACTACTCAAACTGGTCGTGCCTCTACTAAGAGTGTTGAGCTATCTGACGATCACTTTGCTCGTGATTTTAATGAGTCTCTGATTCATCAAGTTGTTACGGCATATCTTGCTGGCGGCCGTGCAGGCACTAAGGCCTCTAAAAGTCGTTCGGATGTACGCGGTGGTGGTGCTAAGCCTTGGCGTCAGAAGGGTACAGGTCGTGCTCGTGCTGGAACCATCCGCAGCCCAATCTGGCGTAGCGGTGGTGTTACCTTTGCAGCAACACCTCGTGATTACAGTCAGAAAGTGAACAAAAAGATGTATCGTGCAGCGATGCAATCCATTCTTTCTGAATTGGTTCGTAAAGAGCGTCTAATTGTTGTTGATAAGTTTGCGATGGATGCGCCAAAGACCAAGCAGCTCAATGAGAAGCTTAAGGCTCTGGGCACCAGCAATGTACTGATTGTTACTGATGAGGTTGATGAAAATCTTTATCTCTCTTCGCGTAACTTGATGAATGTTGAGGCTATCTCAAGCAAGCAGATCGACCCCGTTCGTCTGGTAGGCCATGAGAAGGTCATCATGACTGTTGCCGCAGTGAAAGCAATTGAGGAGACACTCGCATGAATGAGAATCGTCTAATGCAAGTTCTGCTTGCGCCGCACATCTCTGAAAAGAGTGCCAATGCAGCAGATCAGAGCAATCAATACGTATTTAAAGTTACAACTGATTCAAATAAGGCTGAGATCAAAGGCGCTGTTGAGCTGATGTTCAAGGTTGATGTTGAAGATGTGAAAACTGTCAATGTTAAAGGGAAGGTCAAGCGTCACGGGCAGCGTCTCGGTAAGCGTAGCGACTGGAAGAAGGCGTATATCCGCCTTAAACAGGGCCAAGAAATCGACTTTGTCGGTTCTTCTAACTAGAGCGCAGGAGTAGAGTTATGGCTATTGTAAAATCAAAACCTACGTCACCGGGTCGCCGCTTTGTTGTAAGGGTCGTTAATCCTGACCTGCACAAAGGTGCACCTCACGCTGCGCTTCTAGAGAAGAAGAGCAAGTCGGGTGGTCGTAATAATAATGGACGCATCACAACACGTCATCGTGGTGGTGGTCATAAGCAGCACTATCGTGTTATCGATTTTAAACGTAACAAAGATGGTATCCCTGCGACA
>JAOTST010000386.1 GCA_029864785.1 Chromatiales bacterium
GAAGAGGGATGCCTGGAAATTTTTTCATCATGTAATTTTGCAACGCTGTGCGATCTTGCTCGGGAGTGGTTGCTTGAACAACTGCAGGGAATGCGGCTACTGCGGCTGCAAGGGTGATAATTTTAATAAACTTATTCATAATTTTTTATTACTCCTACACTATTTATTAAGTGATAGTGGCGATAGCGATCTTTTTACAGACCCCAGATATATTCGACGACTTTATCAAGCTCTGCTGAGCTAAGAATTTTGTGGCGTCCAAATGGAGGCATCGCTGTTTCATTATTGGCTACAGTTGCATCCCAGATCTGGGCACGTAGTTTCTCTTTAGTGAAGCGACTCTTCATTGCGACCAGCGGTGGCCCCATATTTCCAGGAAGAACGCCATCTTCTATCATGTGGCAGGCGAGGCAGTTTCCCTTTTTACGTGAGAAAGCAATTTTTTTGCCCTCTGCGGCTGCAGAGGTGCCACCGGCAGCTAGTACAGATGTTGAACTGAAAGCCGTTGCTGCGACCATAATCGCAAGAAGACCACCTACTTTAAATAGGTTTTGTATCTCGTTTTTCATTCTACTCCTCCAAGGCGCGTAATCGGCCAGTTTGCTAAACAGAATCTGCTTTAATAGTAGTCGGTTTTTGTAAAAAATCGCCGCTAAAACAGCTAGAGACTATTATTGTGATTTAGGCTGGAAAGAATATTGGGAAATGCTGTAAACGGTATAGGGGTTTTCCCCTATTTGGGTAGAAAATAGCGGGTAATTTAGCGAAGTTCCAGTATTAACATCATGCGCATTAGATCGGAGAGGGTTGCGGCCTCCATCTTTTCCATCACCTTGGCACGGTGCGCCTCAATGGTTGATTGGCTAACGCCAAGGTCGATGGCAATCACTTTGTTGCGCTGACCCGCAATAACCAGATCAAGTACTTCGCGTTCTCGCGGTGTAAGGCGCTTTAAACGGGTCCGAATATCGGCAAGTTTTAGTGCCTCACCTCGCTGACTAAGGTCTTTCTCAATGGCGTGGTGAACGCTATCCAGCAGCGCTTGATCATTGAAGGGTTTCTCTAAAAAGTCGACGGCACCGGCCTGAATGGCTTTAACCGCCATCTGTACATCGCCATGTCCAGTAATAATGACGATAGGGGGGTGAGACTCTTCTGCTGCGAGTCGTGCTTGCAGCTCAAGGCCGCTCATGCTGGCCATCCGTACATCAAGAATAAGGCAGCCGTGATCCTGAGTGTTGAATTGGTCGAGATACTCTTGAGCTGAGGCAAAGCTTGCGACCTTGAGACCAATAGATTCCATTAGCAGTTGAATGGCTTCACGTACTTGTTGGTCATCATCGATGACGAATACGACTGGATCACTGTGCATTGAGCTCTCCTTTTGGTTTGAGAGGTAGTGTAAAGCGGAAGGTAGAGCCCTGACCAGAGTTTGAATCAAGGAATATGCTACCCATATGCATATCGATAATTCCCTTGCTGATTGAAAGTCCTAGACCCATGCCTTTGCTTTTGGTGGTGATGAAAGGATTAAAAAGCCTCTCGCCAATTTCAGTGCTAATACCGGGGCCAGTATCGGCAACGGTGACCGTAACCGCATTATTTCCAGCCATAGCTGTGGCAATGGTGAGGGTGCGCGAATGGTATTCAGTTTCAGACATCGCCTCAATGGCATTGTAGGCAAGATTTAGAATCACCTGCTGAATTTGAATGGTTTGTAGCGGAACGTTACTGAGAGTTTTATCAAGATTGAGCTCAATCTTAACATTCGATTTTTTCGCTTCAGGTACCAGTAGCAGCGTAGATTCCTCAATAATGGCATTAAGATTGACCTGCAACATTTCAGGCTCTTCCTTGCGGACAAATCGCCGTAACTGGCGGATAATTTCACCCGCACGCTCGGCCTGTTCTCCGATACGCTCAATAATATCACTTACCTTATCGGACTGATCTTGACCTGAGTCGAGCATGCGGATGCAGGCGTGGGCATTGGTGGCGATGGCTGTTAGAGGTTGATTGATCTCATGCGCAATCCCCGATGCCATCTCACCCATAGTGTTGAGACGTGCCACATGAGCAAGGTCAATCTGGTGCTGCCGTGCCTGCTCTTCGGCCATTTTGCGCTCACTCACATCACGAAACACCACCACACTTCCGACTGTTGCACCTTTGTCATCCTTTAGTGGTGAGCTGGCATACTCAACGGGAAAACTGGTGCCATCTTTTTTCCAGAAAATATCATCACTGATAAAGCGTGGACGACTATCTTTGAACGTGGCATATACAGGGCACTCATTAGC
>JAOTST010000385.1 GCA_029864785.1 Chromatiales bacterium
TGGTGGTGATATCGATACTGCGCTAAAACAGTTGATTGAGCCTGCAGGACTCTCAACAGATGAATTAAAAAACCATCCAGAAGGCGTTACCCTGCCATTAAAAATGCATTATCGTAAATACCAAAAACAGGGATTTACAACACCCTCTAGAAAATTGGAAATATTCTCTAAACAGTTTCAACAAGCCGGTTACGCGCCTGTTCCTCAATTTAAAGAGGAAAACCCCGTCAACGCGTCCTATCCGCTGCGTCTCACTTCAGCAAAATGGATCGTCTACTGCCATAGCCAACAACGCCATCTCCCCTCACTGAGAAAACGCATGCCTGAACCACTGGTTGAGATCAATCCACAAACCGCAGCGGCACGAGATATTGAAGAACACGATTGGGTGATCATCGAGACCATCGACGGAGCCATTCAGGCTAGGGCTAAATACAACAATAGTCTTGCCAAAGATGTAGTCTGTAGTCAGTACGGATGGTGGACGAACTCACATCGTTATGCCCATAATAACTACAACAACATCATTAGTGATACCGACTTTGATCCTATTAGCAGCTCAAATACGCTGCGTAATTTCCGATGTAATATTCGTGCTATCTAACCAAACAGAAGTATCCTGAAATGACTACATCGGCAACCATGATTACTCTTTTTTGCTGGTCAGTTTATATTTAATCAAAACACCCACAAGGGTAATTACCGATAACAATATCAGCGGTCCAAACGTAGAGAGATCCAATAGTTCTTCATATGATGCAGCGCTTGTTGCGTTATATATTATTTTTGAATAGACATAAGATTTAATGGAGATCCCTAATATTGCCGCAGGTATAAAGTGACTAAGCTTAACCTTCAATATACCCGAGCTGTAATTGACTAAAGCATGAGGAAAGGCTGGAAATACACGTAAGGCAAATAGTGCAAAAAAATCATCTTGCTTATGGAGCAGCCGATAAGCATGTGACTTTTCAATTTTGGCTATCCACTCATCAGTAAGGCGTCGGGAAAAGAGATATGCCATCACACCGCCAAGAGTACCGCCTGCAGCGAGAATAAACGTAGCCATTGCCGGAGGATAAAGAGGTGCCGCAATCCAAAGAAAGATAGAACCCGCTAAAGCAAAGGTAAATAGAACCGCTTGCAAGAGAATTAAAACTAAAACCAACCACCAGTGGCCGGTGTATTCTCTCGCCACATTAAGCATCTTCTCCGCATCCAGTAAGCCCATGATTTGCAATAAGATACCGGCGATGATCATCAGCGATAAAATAATGAGCTTTGTTACATGACGTTTAATCATATGCTAACTAAAACAGGCTGTTATGCTTCAATGTGCGACTCAGGTTGAGGCGCAATCCCTTCAACCTCAATCGTACAATGAGAGACCTGCGGCGATCTTGATTTAACTCTGGCTACAATATCTTCAATAATGGTTTCTGTCCTTTTTAGAGTCGACTCAACAGCTGCACGTGTTCGGATATATGTAATCACTTTATCGTCTGACTTTTTAGACTCTGGCAGAGTTAAAATCATCTCTTCTATCAATTCATCAATTTCACCAACAAGTCCGGCCATCATCGACTCTTCCCTAATCTCGACCTCAGCAACCAAAATGGTATTACTCTCATCGATAACAATCGATCGCAAATCATGATATCGCTCTATCTCTGGATAATCGTTAACAACATCTATAAAAGACTGCTCAGCTCGATTATCTCTAATCGCCGTCAGGTATTTTGCATTGATTACTAAAAGAAATATAGCAACCACCCCAAGAAGAAGTGCAATGATGCCCGAGAATAGAACATCCCATAGTGGATTTCCTGTAACGTATGACAGACCTATACCCGTCATAGCCAGCGAGAGTCCAAAGACCGCTAAAGAATCTTCCAGAACAATGGCCACCAACGTGGGATCATCCGCATTCATCAAATAAGAGAAGAAACTAGAGTGAGGAGATTTTCTCATTTTTCTATAGAACTCGGTAATCGCAACAAGAAACGAATACCCTTCCAGCAGCATCGCAAATAGTAAAACAGCAACTACAATCAAGATCACCCTGACCTCTTCACCAAAAACTTGAAACGTTTCAGGTACGGTCGTCTCACCGATTTGATGATAAGAATGATAGGCGTGCATCAAGCCGATGCCAGAGCCAATACTAAATAGACCCACGGCAGAGCCTAGATTCCACAGGTATTTTTTCTGTCCATGCCCAAAGGCGTAATTCGAATCTGCTGGGCGTTCGGCCTCTTTCAAACCAAAGTACAGTAGCGCCTGATTTAAGGTATCCATAA
>JAOTST010000073.1 GCA_029864785.1 Chromatiales bacterium
CTGCGCTTTGTTACAGCCTCCATTATTCTTCTATTTATGCTCTACGCTCAGTCAGGCTCTTTACCCCGACTAAATCGTCAACAATTTGGCTATATCTTTTTATTAGGATTGAGCGGAATAACCATTTATAACCTGTTTTTCTTTTTTGGATTACAACATGTTGAAGCGGGGCGTGGTGCACTAATTATCACATCAAATCCTATATGGGTCGCTTTAGGTTCTGTGCTATTTTTTAATCAACGACTCAATTTGAGCAATTTATCTGGTCTACTCTTTTGTTTAATTGGCGTTTCAGTGGTGTTATCAAAAGGTCATCCATCCGATCTACTGTTATCAGGAATTGGTAGTGGCGAATTAGCACTTCTTACCTGCGCTATATCCTGGGCTGCCTATACTTTGCTTGGGCGCCAACTAATGCATTCAGAATATTCCATGTCACCATTA
This sequence comes from Chromatiales bacterium, assembly GCA_029864785.1. Classification (GTDB taxonomy): domain Bacteria; phylum Pseudomonadota; class Gammaproteobacteria; order Thiohalomonadales; family Thiohalomonadaceae; genus JAOTST01. The sequence goes on from JAOTST010000073.1 coordinate 445, forward strand.
ACACTGGTTACCTACTCCAGTATTAGTGGAAGTATGATGATTGCATTATGGATGATGTTTTCTGGACAAAAGATGGATTTCACCCCAACAGTGACTCTGCTCAGCTCAATTGGATACCTCTCAATACTTGGAACCGTAGTGGGATTTATATGGTTCTTTCAAGGTGTGCAGCGAATTGGCGCAGCCCAGAGTGCCGTATTTGTTTTTTTTGTCCCTGTAAGTGCAATTATTCTGGGCTATCTATGGTTAGATGAGGCGATCACCATCTCTTTAGTCATTGGAGCGTTCATGATTATCAGTGGCGTCGCACTAGTCAATAAGAAATCAAAAAATGTAAAACCCTAATGGCTATTTTTTTCGCCGCTTCAAAGACTTATTAGTACGCCCTTGACTCCGAGCATCAACTCTCTTCTCAGAAACTTTCTTGGCATATTGCTGGTGCTCATCCTGCAATTTAAGGTAACTATGCCAGCGGCGCTCCTCCAGATCTCCTGATGCTATCGCTACCATAATCGCACACCCTTTCTCTCCGGTATGCTGACAATTTCTAAATTTACACTGGCCAAAATATTGGCTCACATCATCAAAGGTATCTTCTATTCCCTTCTCGCTTTCAGTAAGTTGCAGTTCACGAATTCCAGGCGTATCAATAAACATTCCGCCACCATGAAGCATATGTAGTGAGCGTGACGTGGTTGTATGGCGCCCTTTTTCATCACTCTCTCGAATCTCAAGCGTCCGCTGCCCTGCATCCGCAAGGCTGTTTATCAGTGTTGACTTTCCTACACCAGAAGAGCCTATTAAGACAACCGTCTCGCCTGCTCGACACCATCTTTTAAGCACCTCTACATTCGTCGCTGAACGTGCATCAACATACTCAATCACAACATCATGATAGAGCTCGTTGGCTGAACTCTTAAACTGTTCGGGATCATCCGACAAATCGGCTTTAGTCAATACAATAACAGGCCGGATGCGAGCCTCGGTAGCGAGCACTAGAAAACGTTCAATACGCGACTCATTAAAATCCTGATTGCAGGAGGTCACAATAAACAAGGTGTCTATATTTGCTGCAATAAGCTGTTTTTCCGCTCGATTACCAGCCGCTTTACGAAGCAGCTCGCTCGATCTATCAAGAGTGCGGAGCGGACGCTCTCCCATATTGGGCATCAATAACCAGTCCCCCACAGCAATATTTTTTATCTCACTAAAGAGTCCAATATCAATACTCTGCTCACCGCGTTCACTCCATGTTTCAACTCGAGTTCGATAAATTTTTGAAATGCGTACTGGATAATTATTATCGAGATCACTATCGATGAGTTGATTCTCAAAAAAAGGTTTCCAACCCAGTTGTTGATTACTAAAGGCCATTTTTTTCCAGTATGAGTGTCGGCTTCCCATCAATACTTAGTTGATTTCTATCACGCCAATAGGTTTTGACGCCATCATCGCCTTTCTCTATTAACCAATTACTAAGCTCATCTCTCTCATCGATAAAATCAAACAGCGGTACACCTGCGCCACATGAGCTCTGAACAAGGTCAATCGTTAACTCAAAGATCTGTCTGGCACCTGGAAGCTCATCAAACTGCGCAACCATTTCATTCCAATCAGGGTCTTTATGATGAAGTACCCGAGCAGAACCATAGAGCCTGACAATAAGTGGGGCGCCTTCAAAGGCACAGAACATAATCGTCATTCGAGTCGATTCTTGAATATGCGCTGCAGTCTCATTACCGCTACCGGTCATATTAAGCCAGACAACTCGATTCCTATCGAGGACTTTAAGTGAGTCCATCCCTTTAGGAGAGATATTGACTCTCCCATCGATAGCTGCCGTTGCTACAAAAAAAATCTTCTGCTTTTCAATAAACTCTTTTAGTTCTTCAGATAGATCGGGGGATTTTTGGGCCATATTACACTCGATTCGCTAACTTAATCTACCTATTATAGGCTACTATAGTCCGCTCTGTTTTAGGTATATTTCCTCTCTTTTTATATGATTATCCTAACCACCCTAAATGCTCGATACTCCCATACATCTATGGGGCTGCGCTATCTGTTGGCCAATATGGATGAGCTACTTCCTCACACTGCAATTGCTGAATTTACAATTCAACAACGTCCGCTCGATATTGTTGAAAAGCTACTTCAATCAGCCCCGAAGATTATCGCATTGGGAGTTTATATCTGGAATATTCAGGAGAGCACAGAGGTTGTCACACTAATTAAGCAGATCGCTCCAGAAACAGTCATCATCCTCGGCGGGCCTGAAGTGAGTCATGAGTGGCAGGAGCAGTTAATTGTAGCGCAGGCCGACTATCTGCTTACCGGCTGGGCTGAACTGGAATTTTCACCACTATGTTCTCAAATTTTAAACAATAATTTACCCGAACAAAAAGTCATTGAGTGTCCACCACCCGCCCTCGACCATATCAATATGCCCTATGATTACTACAGTGATGAGGACATTGCCAATCGGGTTATCTATGTCGAGGCATCTCGAGGTTGCCCCTTTAAATGTGAATTTTGCCTATCTGCACTCGATAAAACCAGTTGGCCATTTGATCTCAACAAATTTCTTAGCGCAATGGAAAAACTCTACCAGCGAGGTACCCGACGATTTAAATTTGTCGACCGTACCTTTAATCTAAAGGTGGAAACCACTCTACAAATTCTCAATTTTTTCTATGAGCGACTGGATAGTCAGCTACACCTCCACTTTGAGCTCGTTCCAGACCACCTTCCAGATCGCCTCAAGGAGTCAATAGCACGCTTCCCCTCAGGAGCACTCCAGTTTGAGATAGGAATCCAGACACTTAATGTTGAGGTTCAACAACGCATCAGTCGTAAACAAGACAATGCTAAAAGCCTTAAGAATCTCGACTGGCTTAGAGAAAATCGAGTCCATATTCACGCTGATCTAATTATGGGGCTTCCAGGCGAGACCCTGGAACAATTTAGCTATAGTTTTGACGAATTGGTACGGCTCGGAATGCCGGAGATACAGGTCGGTATTCTCAAGCGATTGCGCGGGTCACCAATCTCACGCCACACCGAAGCGTTCAAAATGAGATATAACCCCCTCCCTCCCTATAATTTGCTCTGTAATAGCACCATCGATTTTGTCAATATGCAACGTCTGAGTCGCTTCGCTCGATACTGGGAAATGGTGGGGAATTCTGGTCGCTTCAAAGAGACTCTACCCATTGTGCTTGGAGATAATCCATTTAAACGCTTTATGGCATTCAGTGACTGGCTTTACGAAACAACAGACCAGACCCATAAAATCAATCTTGATCGGTTATTTAAACTGATATTCGAATGGTTGCTCACAACAGGAGAAGAGAGAAATAGTTGCCTCGATGTTCTACGTATTGATTTTAAAGCCATTGGTTCTGGTCGAATCATCAAATGGCTTCAGCCAGAAAAAATTTAAAATAGTTAATCTGAAGGACTGCCTGACTTTCCATAACCTGTCGGAAATTTACCTGTAAGGATATAGGCAAAGGCAATCACCTCAGCAATGGCTCGATAGAGTGTTTCAGGGATTTCATCTCCTAAAGGAATTTGTGCCAACAGCGCACTAAGCTCGGGATCCTGATGCAGAGGTACTCCAAACTCCTCAGCTATTTCTATAATTTGACGAGCAACCTCTCCCCTCCCCTTCGCAGTAAGGCGTGGTGCACTTTTTCCATCATAATCGAGAGCTAAGGCAAACTCAGTCTCTCTATTTTTATCTTTCAACTTACCTATACCTTCACATTCAGTAGCGACAGATCTTTCGGAATATTATCTTCCATAGGCGTAATTAGACCATGCAATACGCGGAGATCAGTCACCACAAGACCCGCCCTTTCAAACGCACCCTTCAATGTAGGGAGGTTTTGATTAACCAACGTTAGAGTGCTCTGTTTCTCTGCCCAGAAAGTAGTTGAAACAGCCTTATCTTTTAGCTTTAATTGAACGCGCATGGGCCCCAGAGGGGTGAGGTCTACCTGTAAAGTAATTCCCCAAGAGATAGATTCATTATCATCTTTATCTTTCTCCTTGCGTTCAATCTGAATATTAAACTGATCCAGTTTATCGCCATTATGAACAGGCAACGAATAATGCCATACCTGTTGCAATGAATCATCTGACGGCAATGATGCAAGCTGTTGCGCCTGAATCTTGGCTACTGCACTATCACTACTGCGAAATAGATCATCCAAAAAACTTTGCGGGATATTCCCTGCCCCAGCCTGCTTCGACGTAACGGCCAACTTCGGATTATCTTTCGATGGCTTTGCATGACGTTCGAGCAATATAGGTCGAATCACTGAAATAATATGATTGAGATCCATTTTTAGATCACTCCGAACCATTAACCCTGCAAGTAATTTAGCCTCTGTAAAAAGGCCTGTATTGGAAAGAACCTCTCTTAACTGAGGTGCAACACTAACCTTGTCGATTGTCGGTAGCTGTTTAATTAATGCCTCAATAGGCGCCTTAACTGTTGACGATAGATCAGCCGACTTAACCTGCCCGGTATTAACTAATTTTTGAAGCGCCTCAGTCAAGTTGGCTTGCCGTGGAAGAATAGATCGATAAGCACCGAGTCGAATTTCTTGCAGATATGTTTTAACACTAATCTGTTCAACTTGAGGAGAATGACCATCTTTAATTACCCTTAGATAGATCTCCTGCCCCTTAGTTACAGGACGTTCAGTTGCAATTTTCATCACCTCTTCACCAAGTCGCAATGTAACTTCCCCCTTAACGTTATTAGCGATAACTTTGGCTACAAGTAACTCACCAACAGTAATGCCCTTTAACGCCAATGGTGTAAGCAGTTTAATAGGCAGTGCCTTTGACTCCGCCCTATTATTTGATTCTCCTGATGAAATTATTCGCAACTGAGGATTTTTTCCACCACGAACCAACTCAAGCAGAATCGTCTCTCCCCTCTTTAAATTATTTGCGCTAATCCCCTCATAATTTTTCTGGCCAACCAGCAACTTAACCATTCCATTAAGATCACTAGCAGAAACTACTTTCGCCTCAATTTTTTCCTGTTTATTGAGGATTAAAGGCGATGATAACGAGAGTAACTTAATAACATCTTTAACAAGAGGCTGCCCTCCACTTTTTAGTTGAAGTTGAGATTTATCTGATTGAGAAACAATTTGTAATAGGGGCTCCTTCCCACTATTGATCACCTTCAGATTAACAATACTGTCGACTTCAACCCCACCTTGAGTATTCGCAGCCAGCTTAATCTCTCCCATCTGTAATATAACTCTTCCCTTAACATCACTAGAGATAATCCTGGCTAAAATAATTTCGCCTTTTTTAAGAAAATCTCCACTAATAAGTTCAGCCCCACCCATTTTCAGTGGGCGCTGCACTAGACTATCAGATGATGTGGTAGGCATTTTATTCATGATTAAGAGATTGTCTTGTCACGTTAATTATTGCTACAAGGACATACAACCTATCATCAACACGCCGATTACCGCCACCTGTTTTAGATTCATTGCGTGATATTAAATTAAAGATATTTCAACTATCGTCGATATATGGGATATCCGTCAGGGGATATTTTATGAACATACCAACATCACAGAGCCAAAGGAATCTTTTACCTTCTATTCTGGCTTTACAAAACCGGGAAAATACAACCGCATTTCCACCTAGAGCACCCTCTCAGCAACGTGAACGCATGCTTACTCCCGGTAACCCAAGAGCTGAAATCAATCGGCCAGATCACTCTCCCGGACGAATACCTATATCAGCACCATTCCCAAATAATCCCCATCCCTCTGCGACCATCGCTGAAGATGATACTGCGATGCTCGAAGATCTGAATGAAATTAACAAACGTGTCAACAACTCTAGAGAGATTCATCTGCTTCGGGCAGCTGGATTTATTCATGATAAAAGTAGTCAAGACAATGTTGACCATAAAAGAGAACAGGTTGAACTCGAATCTAATGTCCAGAAACCTACCACTGAGGATAGAACTGATCAAAAATTTACAGTCAACATCAATGTGTTGCAACAACGTCAGGATACTGTTCAAAAAATTGAAATAAAGCAACCCAAAAAATCTGATCCTCTTGCTTTAGACTTAGATGGAAATGGCCTTGAAACAACAGGATTGAAAAATGGGATCTATTTTGATATTGATGGTGATGGCATAACTGACCGCACCAGCTTTATCAGTGGTGGCGATGCCTTTGTTGCTCTCGACCGCAATGAAAATGGCATAATCGATAGCGGTAAGGAACTCTTTGGTGACCAGAATGGGGATATGAACGGATATGAAGCGCTATCGCGTTATGATAACAACCTTGATGGTGTAATAGATAAAGGTGATGCCATCTTTAATCAATTGCGTCTACTAACCGTTAACAGCGAGGGTACCCAACAGCTACGCACTCTCAATGAATCAGGTATCTCATCAATTTCTGTTAATTACGCTAACCATGATAAAGCGTTAAATCAGTATGACAGCGTTATGCAAATTTCTACATTTGAAAGAGATGATGGTAGTAAGGGAGATAGTGGGGATATTCTTCTTGGATATAATAGCCATGCCTAGCCATTACCCGATCCATCCCTTTTAAATTCTAAAAAAAACCCATGAAAGATCATGGGTACAATAAGGGAACATTTGGCAGAATGAGCTTCCCCCAATATAACGGATGGATTTAGTGAGAGGCATATCTCTCTTCGTATTCCACTGGGCTTAAATAGCCCAAATACGAATGACGTCTCCGTCTATTGTAAAAAATTTCAATGTACTCAAA
>JAOTST010000387.1 GCA_029864785.1 Chromatiales bacterium
CCTGCCATGCGCGAGGTCACCTTTTGGGTTGACCAGAGGTATTGATGGCTGGAGAGGATCTTCACTCCACTCAGATCGATCTCACCATCACCATTCAAACAGGCACGCCAACGTGTGGGCATCTCGGCCACCGCCTGAGCAGAAGCATTCATCTGACCCGAGAGCGCATATTTAGTGCCTCCATGGATGATTCCCTGGGCATAGCGCGTCTGACCCGTACCAAGTTTTGATGATTCAATCAGAATAGATTTATATCCCATCTGGCGTAGGCGATTAAGAGTCCAAAGGCCAGCTACACCTCCACCTAGAATTACGACATCACTTGTTGCAGATGAGTTACTCATCGCTCCGCAATCTAGCACTTCTCTTCAGAGGCACGAATAAGCTCAATAATTCCCGTGGTCGATACATCATCGACAAAACTCATAATCTCAACACGACCACCCGAGGCACGGACACAATCACCGCCGGGGATCTTCATCGGGTCGTTGTCACCGCCCTTAACGAGAATATCGGGCTGAACGTTACAGATAAGACGTGTGGGGGTATCTTCATCAAAGCCGATCACCCAATCGACACATTCAAGTGCTGCCAATACACGCATACGGTGGAGCTGAGTATTAACTGGCCTCTCTGGACCTTTAAGTCGGCTCACCGAGGCATCATCATTAACCGCGACGATCAGGCGATCACCAAGACGTGCGGCTTCTTCAAGATAGGTGACATGCCCGGTATGGAGAATATCGAAGCAGCCGTTGGTCATCACCACCGTTTCATGGTGTGCCTTGGACTCCTGCACCAACGCCACCAGTCGCTCCTCATCGACCATGCCGAGTTCCATCTCGTTAAGATCGCGCATTGCACGACGCAGTTCAGGAACCGTTACGGTCGCGGTACCCAGTTTACCGACCACAACACCAGCGGCTAGATTAGAGAGAATGGTGGCGCTCTCAAACGACTCACCGGCGGCAAGTGCGACTGCTAAAGCTGAGATGACGGTATCACCGGCGCCGGTGACATCAAAGACATCGCGTGCCTTGGTGGGAATATGAATCGTATCTTTCTCTGTCTGAATCAGGGTCATCCCCTGTTCACTACGGGTGATAAGTAGCGCGTCAAGATCCAGCTCTTTACGTAGCACTTCACCCTTGTGCTCAATCTCATCCTCATTGGAACAGGAACCGACGACCGCCTCAAACTCATTAAAATTTGGTGTAATCAGAGTCGCTCCACGGTAGCTCGAAAAATCACTACCCTTGGGATCAACAATAACCGCTTTACCTACGGCTTTCGCCATAGAGATCATCTTCGGCGCGTCACGTAGCGCACCTTTAGCATAGTCAGAGAGCACAACCACCTGAGCCTGTTGCAGCTCTTTTTCAAATTTTTCCAGAAGTCCTGCGCCATCATAGCCGACAAAGCCATCTTCAAAGTCGAGCCTAATCAGTTGTTGATGGCGGCTCATTACACGCAATTTAGTGATAGTGGCTGAGTCAGATAATTGCTCGAAGTGACACTCAATATTGTCATGTTCAAGACTCGCCTTCAATGAACTAGCGGCCTCATCGTTACCAGTCAACCCGACCACCGATGCCTTGGCTCCAAGGGCGGCAATATTGAGTGCAACATTACCAGCACCGCCGGCACGCTCATCTATGTCATTTACATGCACTACCGGTACAGGCGCTTCAGGGGAGATGCGAGAGGTGTTGCCCGACCAATAACGATCAAGCATCAGATCGCCCACTACGAGGATCTGTGCCGAAAGAGTGTCAGGGATCTGTGCGATTTTCATTGCGATACTATTTTGTGACCGGTAAGTAGTTATTCAGCACGTTGATACTCAGCCCCACAGTAGGGACATTTCGCATCACCCGTTTTTTCAATGTCGAGAAAAACACGCGGATGGGAGTCCCACTTGGAGTCCTTCGGCATCGGGCAGTGGAGCGGCAAGTCGGCACGAGTCACCTGAAAATGGCTCTTCACTTTGCCGTAGTTCACCTGCTCGTGGCTCATCACTATCCCCCGGTATGGCTCAGCCAGTCAGGATGATTATCACGGCGACCGTGCACCTGATCGAAGTACATCGTCTGTAGCTTCTCGGTAATGGGGCCACGCTTGCCTTCACCGATCATACGATTGTCGACCTCACGAATCGGGGTAACCTCCGCAGCGGTTCCGGTAAAGAATGCCTCATCGGCAATATAGACCTCATCACGGGTGATGCGCTTTTCACGCACCTCAATGCCCAGCTCTTCGGCAAATTGGAAGATGGTGTTGCGGGTAATCCCATCAA
>JAOTST010000388.1 GCA_029864785.1 Chromatiales bacterium
GATAATGACCGGCTTACGTCCCCATCGGTCAGAGGCCATCCCAAACGGGATTTGTAACATTGCCTGAGTGAGCCCATAGATGCCGATCGCCAGACCGATCTGTATCGGAGTCACTTCGCCGAGACTGTCGGCATAGATGGCGAAGACGGGCAGGATCATAAACAGACCCAGCATTCGAAAAGAAAATATGGTCGCAAGGGCCATTGCTGCACGTTTTTCAAACGCGCTCATCGTTGAATCGGCATTCATAGCATAATAAAAGGAATAAGCCTTTGTTGAGAGTAGTGAAGCCGCGTATATTAACAGGTTCACTTGAACTCGGAAATGAGATGGACAACATCAAAATCGGGGGTGCTCGCACCCACAACCTCAAGAACATCACTCTTGAGCTACCTAGAGACAAATTAATCGTTATCACCGGGCTCTCTGGCTCCGGAAAGTCCTCGCTCGCATTCGATACCATCTACGCCGAGGGACAGCGCCGTTATGTCGAATCGCTCTCAAGTTACGCGCGTCAGTTCCTGTCGATTATGGAAAAACCCGATATCGATTATATTGAGGGGCTTTCACCGGCAATCTCCATCGAACAAAAATCGACCTCACACAATCCTCGCTCGACTGTCGGGACGGTGACCGAAATATACGACTATCTGCGTCTGCTGTTTGCACGTGCCGGTGAACCCCGGTGCCCCGATCACAACACTCGCCTTGCGGCTCAGTCGGTAAGCGAGATGGTCGACCAGGTAATGGCGATGCCTGAAGGTGCTAAATTGATGATCCTTGCCCCGGTAATTAAAGAGCGCAAGGGAGAGCATGAACAGTTACTTGAGAGCCTGCGCTCACAAGGTTATATCCGAGCACGGATTGATGGCGAGCTGGTTGAGCTTGATCAAGCGCCCGCATTAGAGCTGCGAAAGAAACATACCATTGAAGTGGTAATCGATCGCTTCAAAGTACGCGATGATATAAAGCAGCGACTCGCTGACTCTTTTGAGACAACGCTCAACCTTGCTGAAGGTCTGGCACTGGTGATGCCTATGGATGGCGACGAAAGCGGTGTTGAGGCGCAGCTTTTCTCATCAAAATATGCCTGCCCACACTGTAATTACTCCATCTCGGAGTTGGAACCACGCCTCTTCTCATTTAATAATCCTGCCGGCGCCTGCCCAAGCTGTGATGGGCTAGGCCATCAGCAATATTTTGACCCGTTACGCGTCGTCATCAATCCAGAATCCACCCTTGCAGCCGGTGCCATTCGCGGTTGGGATCGCCGCAATGCCTATTATTTCCAACTGCTCACCTCTCTTTCTGAGCACTACAAATTTGATATCGACACTCCTTTCAACGAATTATCTGACGCGGTGCAACAGATTCTGCTCTACGGTAGTGGTGATGAAGAGATTGAGTTTGTGTACCACTCCGATAAGGTCAAAAACCACCACAAGATTATGCCCTTTGAGGGAATCATCCCCAACATGCAGCGCCGCTATCGCGAGACCGACTCTAATGTAGTGCGAGAGGAGTTGGCCAAATTTATGAGCCATCGCTCCTGCCCCGATTGTAACGGGAGCCGTCTCAATCGCGCTGCACGCCATACCTTTATCAACGACATCACCCTGCCGGATGTAACTCGTCTTTCTGTCGACCACGCCCATGCGCTCTTTAGTGAACTCCATCTCGACGGATGGCGCGGCGAAGTAGCCGATAAGATCGTCAATGAGATCTGCAAGCGGCTCCAGTTCCTGGTCAATGTTGGACTCGATTATCTGTCACTTGATCGCAGCGCCGATACTCTCTCCGGCGGCGAGGCACAGCGTATTCGATTGGCAAGTCAGATCGGTGCTGGTCTTGTCGGTGTCATGTATGTGCTTGATGAACCATCCATCGGCCTGCATCAGCGCGATAATGAGCGCCTACTACAGACCCTTTTTCATTTGCGAGATATAGGCAATACGGTCATTGTAGTCGAGCACGATGAGGATGCCATTCGCTCCGCTGACCATGTGCTTGATATCGGACCGGGAGCAGGTGTTCACGGTGGAGAGATCATCGCTCAGGGCACGCCCGAGGAGGTCATCGCATCTGAATCTTCTATTACCGGTCTCTACCTTTCGGGTAAGCGTGCCATCAAGATCCCTGAGCAACGCACACCTTTTGATGAGAGCAGAGTATTAGAGATTATTGGAGCCTCAGGTAATAATCTTAAAGATGTATCGATCAAAATTCCGCTTGGGCTGATGACCTGTATCACGGGTGTTTCCGGTTCAGGAAAATCGACACTCATTAACGATACG
>JAOTST010000389.1 GCA_029864785.1 Chromatiales bacterium
CTTGATGAGAGTGACTGGGATGGCTGGAAGATCCTTACCGAGCGTCTTGGCAAGCGGATTCAACTCGTCGGTGATGACCTGTTTGTCACAAACACCAAGATCCTTCAGGAGGGTATCGACAAATCGATCGGTAACTCAATCCTGATTAAGGTCAATCAGATTGGTACTTTGACGGAGACCCTTGCCGCAATCCAGATGGCTAAAGATGCCGGTTATACGGCAGTCATTTCTCACCGTTCTGGTGAGACCGAAGATACTACGATTGCAGATCTCGCTGTGGCCACCAATGCGGGTCAGATTAAGACCGGCTCGATGTCACGTTCTGATCGTGTTGCTAAGTATAATCGCCTTTTACGCATCTCTGAGACGCTAGGCGATAAGGCTCGCTATCCTGGTCGCGACGCTTTTTATAACCTTAAATAGGGGGCGAACTCACTCTCTGTGAGGGCGATCGATCGTGGGATTAAAGAGCATACTGGTTATTCTTGTTGTGCTCTTCTCTTTGCTGCAATATCGCCTCTGGTTTGGGACTGGGGGGCTGCTAAGGCTTTGGCAGATCAATCAATCAGTGGCTGCTCAGAAATTAGAGAATAGTAAACTCCAGGAGAGGAATCTTGCCCTTGAAGCGGAGGTGATTGATCTCAAACGTGGTCTTGGAGCCGTTGAGGAGCGCGCACGTTCCGAGCTAGGGATGATCAAAGAGGGAGAGACCTTTGTGCAGGTTGTCCCTCCATCAAAGGCGGTAAAATGAGTCAGAAATTTTGGGTCGTTATCCCTGCTGCGGGTGCGGGACGGCGCATGGAAACCAACATTCCCAAGCAGTATCTACTGCTGCGTGGCAAGCGCGTTATCGATTGGACTCTATCCTGTTTTCTCAACCATCCCCAAATCGAAGGTGTGGTGGTAGCGATCTCTGAAGGTGACCCATACTGGGATAACCTCGAATTTGATCATGCCAAATTAACGACTGTGGTTGGTGGTGAAGAGCGCAGCGATTCAGTGCTCAATGCACTGCATCGGCTCAGCCAGATGGCAGACGATAATGATTGGGTGTTGGTGCATGATGCAGCCCGTCCTTGTCTGAGTCAGACTGATCTCGATCACCTACTTGATGAGCTAAAGGGGCATCCTGTCGGAGGCGTGTTGGGCACCCCCATCAGTGACACCGTTAAACAGACCAATGCGGCCGATGAGGTGATCGATACACCGGATCGCAGCCAGCTTTGGCGTGCATTTACCCCGCAGATGTTTCATCTCAGAGCATTAACCGATGCACTGATGGATGCCGAGAGAGAGGGTAAGCGAGTAACCGATGATGCCTCTGCAATGGAGTTGGCCGGTTTCCACCCCAAGATGGTGATGGGGCGCGCGGACAACATTAAAATTACCCAACCCAGAGATCTTCAGTTGGCAGAACTCTATCTAAAAGAACTCAACCGAGAGGAGCAGGCAAAATGATGCGCATAGGTCACGGCTACGATGCCCACCAGTTTGAGTCGGGTAAAAAATTGCTCATCTGTGGGGTCGAAATTCCTCACAACGAAGGACTTAAGGCGCACTCCGATGGTGATGTCGCCTTGCATGCACTCTGTGATGCGATTCTTGGTGCTGCGGCGATGGGCGATATCGGTCACCATTTCCCCGATAGTAGCGCTGAATTTTCCGGGATTGATAGTCGTATCCTATTGCGAGATGTGCTGAAGATGATGCTGACCAAGGGGTATCAGATTGGTAACGTGGATCTGACGATCCTTGCTGAAGCCCCGAAACTGGCTCCCCATATTGAGCAGATGGTGGTCAATATCGCCAGCGATCTAAGGATCAGTGTCGGTAGTGTGAATGTGAAGGCGACGACAACCGAAAAGATGGGTTTTGTCGGGCGTGCTGAGGGTATCTCCGCCCATGCTGTCGTGCTATTGCATGAGTAGTTGGTAAATGAATTCAAAAAAATCTGTATGAATAATGTCGTCAACAATATCCCTGAAGTGAATCTTGAATGGGTCTACGCCCATGGCGGCCCCGTAGGTAGTGGTGTGATTCGCACCGAACCAGAGGATTTCATCGTTAATGAAATCCTTGGCTTTGAGCCTAGTAGTGAGGGTGAACACGCCTTTCTGGTAGTTAAAAAGCGCAACAACAATAGTGAGTGGGTGGCGCGTCAAATAGCCCAACTGGTTGGGGTGCAGAAGATGGATGTCGGTTATGCCGGGATGAAGGATCGTCGTGCAGTAACCACCCAGTCCTTTACGGTGAAGACTACTGGTAAAGAAGAACCCGATTGGAAC
>JAOTST010000390.1 GCA_029864785.1 Chromatiales bacterium
GGTACCTCGGTGATCTCGCCGTACTCAATAATCTCTTTAATGTTGAGAATCTCAAGCCCGTAGCTCTTACCGCCCAACATAAAGGTGAGGTATTGCTGAATATCATCAGAAATATCATCCTCAATATTCTTTTCAGATTGCTGCATCGTATTCTCCGTCTAAAACCAACGTTCTATTTTTTATAGAAATTATTATTCATGCGACCTTAAAGAAGCTGATAATGTTCTGTAACTTCTCCGCCTGGGCACTCATCTCTTCAGACGTCGCTGCCAACTGCTCTGAACCGGCTGCATTTTGTTGTGTCACTTTATCAAGCTCTTGAATCGCACCATTGATCTGACCAACACCACTCGCCTGCTCATCAGACGCGGCACTGATTTCTTGCACTAGCTCTGCTGTTTTCTGAATATCGGGAACCATCTTTTCTAGAAGCGCACCCGCCTCTTTGGCAACTTTGACACTGTTTCCTGTTAAGTCACTAATCTCCGATGCCGCTACTTGACTGCGCTCAGCCAATTTACGTACTTCAGAGGCAACCACTGCAAATCCCTTTCCATGCTCACCCGCTCTTGCAGCCTCTATTGCGGCATTCAACGCCAGCATATTGGTTTGGTAGGCGATATCTTCAATAATCGAAATCTTTTCGGAGATCTGAATCATGGCAGTAACCGTTTCACCAACAGCTCTACCACCTTCATTAGCACCTTTTGCCGATTGGCTGGCGATGTGATCAGTGGTTTGAGAATTCTCACTATTTTGACTAATCGATGCCCCCATCTGCTCAACCGAAGCACTGGTCTCTTCCACACTGGCGGCCTGTCTACTTGCTGCTTCACTCAATGAATTGGCCGTGCTGCTCACCTGTGAAGAGGCGGAGTTAATCTGTTCCGCGTTACTCTTAATTTGATTAACCACACCAATCAACTTTTGCTGCATATTGACCATCGCCGCGTAGACACCCGATATTTTCTTATCGTTTGAACTCTTCAGGAGCTCCAAGTGTCCATCAGCAATCTGTTCAGCCATTTTAAGAACCTCGATGGGTTCTGCACCTAGTTGTCCCAACACACTACGAAGCATCATGTAGAAGAGCAGTAATGTTATTGCAATCGCTACACCCGTGAGGATAAGGCTCATCATCAATGTGGATGTTGCTTTACTAGTCAGCTCTTCTGCATAAGCGATGATCTCACTTGCCATGCCCTCATCCATCTTCTTAAGAAGATTGATCTTGCCGGTCTGTTTATTGAACCAGAAAACAGGTTCAATCTTAAAATCGAAACGTTTTCCTGATAATACCTTGGCTCTCATCACGCCCACTTCTGCAATGACCGGCTTTTTCATCTGTTCTTTATAGAGTGACTTCATTGCAGGTGTGACACGCGACAGAAATACATTGATATAGGTATCCTGCTCATGGATCAACTTTGCAATTTTAAGGAATACAGCATCATTCATCTTGTCTTTTGCAAAGACATTAGAGAGAACAGCACGTTCAACCCCTGCGCGCTCTTTGCTTAGATCAAAATTATTATAGGCAACAGCCATATTCACAATGGTAGTGTCCGCACCATGCTTGGCCAAGAAATTCCCCGTAGATAGCAACATCGCATTGGTTTGGGTATAAAAACCAAGAGCATCGCCAAGGGAAATTGATTGAGAGGTCACCTTTGAACGAATCTGCGGCATCTGTTCAAGACGATCCATCCCATTTTTCAAAACAGAATCCAATTCACTATCGACAGATTTAGCGTCAAACTCAGCAAGAAATTCACTGAGCTGCGCCTGTTTTTTATCCACCGCTTTGCGTTGAGACGGCAACTCGGATGCAAATTTCTTTCCCTTTGAACCGAGATATCCGGCGGTCATCCCGCGCTCTTTCTGGAGTTCATGCACCAAATTACTCGAAATAGTAATAAGCTCTGTTAGCTGCACTGTTTCAGCAACCTCGTCAGCTATAAGTAGGTTTTGATTCACCTGCATACTTGCAAAAAAGAGGAGTCCCAATAGTGGAAAGAGTGCTATCAATAGCATCTTGTACTTAAGATCCAAACCATTAACAATATTAATAATATTCATAACATTCTACCTTCACTTAATGAATAATTTGAGAAGCGACAGATTGAGTCTGTCCAGAATTAACAACCCGTTTAACCATCTCCGGTATATCCATAATCATCGCCACCTCACCACTCCCTAAAATAGTGGCTCCGCTGATCCCTTTGAGATTTTGGAACACCTGTCCCAAGGGTTTGATAACCGTCTGGTGTTCGCCGAGTAGCTC
>JAOTST010000391.1 GCA_029864785.1 Chromatiales bacterium
ATTGGGTTGGGTTAGTGACATATAGTTGCTGCGGATTGTGGCAAACTCATCGTGATAGGGGAGGTTGGCGTTATGCAGGTTAATGATCAGCTTGAGCGCATCCTCCGCCCAGGCGATCATGGTGTCGATATCTTGTAGCAGATAGTCACGCTCCGCCTTTGATAGGGACTTGTTCATGCCGCCGGGAACCACCGCACTGCCATGCACTCGCTTACCGGTGATGGTCTTAATCACCTCCTGTCCATATTTACGCATCTTTACGCCATGTAGGGCGATCTCGGGATAGGTATCGAGTAGCGCGACCACGTTACGCATTGATACATCGCTCTCAAAACCGAACAGTAGATCGGGGCTGGCGAGGTGGAAGAAGTGGAGTGCGTGGGATTGCAGCACTTGCCCGAAGTGGAGCAGACGACGAAGTTTGGTTGCTGTGGGGGTGAGATTATCAGGATCGACACCCACCAGTTGGTCGATTGCTTTGCCTGCGGCGAGGTGGTGGCTTACCGGGCAGATTCCACAGAGGCGTTGTACCAGTACCGGTAGCTCCCAGTAGGGACGTCCCTCGATAAATTTCTCAAACCCCCTGAACTCAACGATGTGCAGGCGAACCTGCTGGATCTGGTTGGTCTCATCCATCAGCAGGGTCACTTTACCGTGACCCTCAACACGGGTTACTGGATCGATAACAACCCGTTTCAATCCATCTGTTGAGGTTTCCGTCATCGTTCGATGCTACTCCATATAGTGAACTATTCAATCAATAATGGGTGATCCTGTCCCCATGTTTAAATGATTAAAAAAACATTGGGGTGTGGCGTTTCAGCGCACCCCATCTAAGGATAGATAATAATCAGATTATCGCCACTGATTCGGTTAAAAAAGATCAAAAATATATCGTAGTAATCGTTGATTATTCAATTATGAGCTTTCAGAAAAGAGAATGGCCTGTAATAACAGGCCATCTAAACGTTTAATGGTGTAAAAAATTATCTCTTTTGAATACCTTCAATATTAAGGGTGAGTTCGACCTGTTGCGATGCTGGGCCAAGATTTTTCATGATGTTAAAATCTTTGAGCTTCAGCATGGTTGTTCCCGTAAAGCCGCGACGCGTACCACCCCATGGGTCTTTTCCCGCACCAATAGGGTCAACATCAATAGTGACTGCTTTGGTTACGCCATGTAGTGTCAGGTTGCCCTGCAAAACGGCTTTTCCGCTAGCATCTTCAGAGTATGATGTGCTGATAAACTTGGCCGTTGGGAACTTCTTCACATCAAAAAAATCCTTGCCACGTAGATGCTTGTCACGCTTGGCATGGTTGCTATCGACACTTGCAGGATCGATATTGACCACTATTTTTGCCGCCGATGGATTGTTCTTGTCATAACTGAACGTTCCACTAAATTTGTTAAAACGTCCGGTCAGCCAGCTATAGCCTAGATGCTTGATCTTAAATTGAATCGAGGCGTGAGCCCCTTTGGTATCGATCACATAGTTGGCAGCATAGACTGATGTAGTCATCAGCCCCAACATGAACAGCGTGGATAAGATTATTTTTTTCATAGTGTTCTCCTCTGTGTAGAATAATTTTATGGGTTAACTAAAGACCGACCATCCGCCTAAGAGTTCGATCGTGATCAATAAAGTGATGTTTAAGTGCTGCACCTGCATGGAGCAGGGCTATGCCGATGAGAGTGCTGGCCACAATTAGATGAAACTCACCGGCAATATCCTCCTGCTGTTCGATACCATAGAGTGTAGCGGGAATTGTGAATAGACCAAACAGCTCAATTCCGCGTCCATCTGCGGTTGAGATGAGATAGCCGCTAACCATCACACCCAAGAGTAGTAGATAGAGTGAAAAGATAACAACTGTCGCGACGCTATGCTCCCACCGTTTGTGGCTGGGAAGGCCATCGGGTGTGATATTTATAGATCGCCATAGAAGACGAACCAGTGTCAGCACAAACAGCGCCATGCCGATACTCTCATGCAGAGCAGGCCCTTTTTGATACCAATTATCATAGTAGGTCAGCTCAACCATCCATAGCCCAAGTGCAAACAGGCCGATAACCGTGAGCGCGCTAATCCAGTGGATGGCAATGGTGATCAATCCCCATTGACTCGTTCTGTTACGTAATAGCATACCTATAGCATACTACTTTTTAATATGACCAAAGTGACCGGAACGGTAATCAGAAAATGCCTGCTGGATCTCCTCTTCGCTGTTCATCACAAAAGGGCCATAACGGGCAACAGGTTCATTGAAGGGGCGACCCG
>JAOTST010000074.1 GCA_029864785.1 Chromatiales bacterium
AATTTGTAATAGTCCAATGTAGGTAATGGCATCTCTTATAGAGGAAATTTCTCGACGTAGAGCAAAGGTTGCGCAGTTTATATATCGCAGTAGTTTATAAGAGAGGGATACATCTTGAGCAATGAGTTGTTCAATATCTTCAATAGTTGATTTCGGATCATTGATACGCTCTATTAGTTTTAACAGGACAGCGGAATTACTTCGGGTAACCTCTTTCTTAACGAGATTTGGCCGGTTAAAGAAAAATCCCTGAAATGCATCGAAACCAATCTCTTTACAATATTCGAACTCATCATAATTCTCTATTTTAAAGGCTATCGCCTTGGTTTTAGTATGATGTGAAAGTTCTACAATTTTTTTTAGACTATCTTTATTGGTTGATTGGACATCAACCTTAATGTATTGCACCCGTTTTAATAGAGGAAGTATCTCGGGCGTATAATTAAACTGATCGAGTGCGATTTTATGGCCATTATCAATGAGTGTTAAGAGCTCGTTGATTAAATCTTGGGTTGGTTCTGTTGTGAGAGGGTACTCTAAAACGGATTGCTCAAGTGATGCAGGAAGATTCGGTACGAGCTCTTTAAAATTGTGGGGTAGATTAATAAAGGCGAGGCTACTACCAACGATCTGTTCAATTCCCAATTCGAGAAAACTGGTGTTAATTAGGGTTTGGGTTGCCTCAATCCCATCCTTAATTGTCACTGAGTGGCTACCGCTATTGCGAAACAGTAACTCGTAACCGATGGTCTCTAATTGCGTGTTATAGATCGCCTGACGAGCAACGGCTACCTCATCCATTGGTGAAGCACTGGCTTCGTCATTTGAGTTGTTAGGCATTAAATGAGCATCCGTGCAGCCATTGATTTTTTACTCTTTATTGATTGAGCAGAAATTCGAGCAGTGCTTTTTGAGCGTGAAGGCGATTTTCTGCCTGATCCCATACAACACTTTGCTTGCCATCAATAATGGTTGCAGAGACCTCCTCTTCGCGGTGAGCCGGTAGACAGTGCATAAAAAGGGCCTCTTTATCGGCTGCGGACATCACCTTGTCATTGACCTGAAAATTAGCAAAGGCGATTTCACGTTTCTTCTGCTCATCTTCTTGACCCATGCTCGCCCAGACATCGGTGGTGATCAGATCGGAATCTTCGGAGGCTTGCAAGGTATCGTGCATTAGGGTGACGGAGTTGCCACCGCTCTTGAGAATTTCGGCATCGGGTTCATAACCTTCAGGACAGGCAATATTAAGGTGAAAACCAAACTGCACCGCTGCATTGATATAGGAGTGGCACATGTTGTTGCCATCGCCGACATAGGTCACCGTTTTGCCCGCGATGGAACCACGGTGTTGTTCATAGGTTTGTACATCGGCGATCAGCTGGCAGGGGTGGTAGCTGTCGGTGAGAGCATTAATTACAGGTACCGATGAGTTCTCGGCAAAGGTCTCTACCAGTTCATGGCCGAATGTGCGAATCATCACGATGTCCGCCATGCTGGAGATCACCTTCGCGGTATCGGGTAGAGGTTCACCACGACCTAGTTGGGTGTCACGGGATGAGAGGAAGAGTGCGTGGCCGCCAAATTGTGCCATTCCAGTCTCAAATGAGACGCGGGTACGGGTTGATGATTTTTCAAAGATCATCGCCAACACCTTACCCTTAAAGGGTTGGTAGAGTTCACCGTTGTGCTGCATCTCTCGTAGCTCGGATGCACGTTTGGTGAGTTGAGTTAGCTCTTCAGTTGATAGATCTTTTAAGGTAAGGAAGTGACGGATGGTCATAGGGATTACTCTCCATCTGAGACTGAGGTCTCAATAAAATCAAAGACTAGTTGAGTTACTTTTTGCACAATACGCTCTGCCTCTGCATCGCTAATAACGAGCGGGGGTAAAAGCCTGATGACAGAATCTGCCGTGACGTTAATGATTAATCCTGCATCAAGTGCCATCTTAACTAGATCTCCGCATGGGCGATCTATCTCAATGCCAATCATCAGACCCAATCCACGAATATCCTTAACAAATGCTTGATCACCCAGAGCGAGTTCAAATTCAGTGATCATTTTCAACCCCAGCTCTTCAGTGCGCTGAATGAGGTTGTTCTCTAAAATGGTTGTCAGAACGGTGTGACCTACACTACAACCGAGAGGATTTCCGCCATAGGTTGTGCCGTGATTACCCGGTTGAAACAGCTCTGCGGCGACACCGCGTGCGAGACAGGCGCCGATTGGGAAACCATTCCCCAGCCCTTTGGCAAGCGTCATCACATCGGGTTTGATATCGGTGTGCTGGAACGCAAACATCTTGCCGGTACGACCGATACCGGTCTGAATCTCATCAAGCATCATCAACCAGTTGTTGTCATCACAGATTTCACGAATACCTTTGAGATAGCTCTCATCGGGAACGTTAACCCCCCCTTCTCCCTGAACGGGTTCAACCAGTACTGCGGCGATGTTACTGTTTTTTGACAAGTTTTTGATCGATTCGATATCATCATAGGGCACCCGCACAAAGCCTTGAACCAGTGGTTCGAAACCGGCATGAACCTTACGGTTACCTGTTGCAGTTAGAGTTGCCATAGTGCGCCCGTGGAAGCTGTTCTCCATGACGATAATGGCTGGGTTTTCGATGGACTGTTTGTGCCCATGAAGGCGAGCCAGTTTGATCGCGGCCTCATTGGCCTCAGCACCTGAGTTACTGAAGAAGACATTGTCCATGCCACTCTGTTCGATGAGCAGTGCCCCGAGTTGTTCCTGAGCGGGGATGCGAAACAGGTTTGACGTGTGAGTTAGTTTTGCAGCTTGTGTGCAGATTGTTTCGGTGACGGCGGGGTGTGCGTGACCAAGACCGCAGACGGCGATACCGGCGAGGGCATCAAGATAACTCTTGCCTTCACTATCCCAAAGCGTCGCGGACTCACCCTTTACAAAAGAGACGGGGAGCCGTGCATATGTATTCATCAATGGTGCACTCATGAAGAAAACTCTGTTAATTTATTGTTATTTCAAAAATGAAAAAGGCAGTCATATAAGACTACCTTTCTGCGCAAGGGGGGGATTTTACCGGCTCATCAATAGGTGTGCAAACCCTTAAATGGCGATATTTTTACCGTCTAACAGGGCGTGACCATCGTTTAACTGCAAACGGGCTGTGGCAAACCAGCCGATGGCTTGGGTGAATATCTGATGCTCCCGTTCGAGGACGCGTGCGGCCAGCTCATCGGTACTATCGTCATCATAGACAGGCACTCGTGCCTGGCTGATTATTGGACCGGCATCGATCTCTGGCACCACAAAATGGACGGTACAACCCGCCTCGCTATCACCTGCTTCGATGGCACGTTGGTGGGTGTTAAGTCCTTTATGTCTAGGGAGCAGGGAAGGATGGATATTGATCATCTTTCCAAGATAGTGCTCAACAAATGGAGCGCTCAAGATACGCATAAATCCCGCCAAAACAACAAGTTGCGGGTTCTGTTCATCGATAAGCTGCTGTAGTGCCCTGCCGTATGCTTCGCGGTTTTCAAAACCACTATATGGGAGTGTGAAGGTCCTTAGTCCCGCCTTCTGTGCCCGTTCAAGGCCGTAGGCATCGACTTTATCGCTAATGACGGCCTCAATGGTGACGGGGAGTTCGCCCTTGGCTGTCGCATCAATGATTGCTTGTAGATTGGTGCCGCCCCCTGAGATGAGGACGACAATTGGCATCTTTGGGGGCATTTTGTCCACGGGTTGAAGCTCTAGTTAATGATAACTTCGGTGGTCTCAGCACCGCTTTCAATCGCGCCAATAATCACTGGAGATTCACCCTCGGCACGCAGTACCTCAAGTGCCTGATCGCTATCGGCTGCACTCACGGCGAGCACCATGCCGATACCGCAGTTAAAGGTGCGATACATCTCGCTATCTTCGATATTACCCTGCTCCTGTAGCCAGTCGAATACTGCGGGACGGTTCCAGCTCTTCGAGTCGATAATGGCGCGGGTTCCTTCGGGGAGCACCCGTGGCAGGTTCTCGGGCAGGCCACCGCCAGTGATGTGGGCGAGGGCGTGTACATCAACTTGCTCGAACAGTGTCAGTAGTGACTTTACATAGATGCGGGTTGGCTCGAGTAGCTGCTCACCCAGCGGTGCGCCGGCCAGATCGTCCGTCAGGCTGGCTCCTGAGTGTTCCAGTACTTTGCGAACCAGTGAATAGCCGTTGGAGTGGCAGCCGGAGGAGGGGAGACCGATCAGCACATCACCTGCGGCAACCTTGGTGCCATCAATGACCTTGCTCTTATCGACAATACCGACACAGAATCCGGCCATGTCGTAATCGCCCGGTTGGTACATACCGGGCATTTCGGCAGTCTCACCACCGGTGAGGGCGCAACCCGAAAGCAGGCAGCCATCGGCTATTCCTTTCACCACATCGGTTGCCTCGGTGATAGAGAGCTTGCCGGTGGCGTAGTAGTCGAGGAAGAAGAGTGGTTCGGCACCCTGCACAATCAGGTCGTTGACGCACATTGCCACTAGGTCGATACCGATGGTGTCGTGCTTCTCCATCATCATTGCTAGTTTCAGTTTTGTTCCCACACCATCGGTGCCGGCGACCAGCACTGGATTTTTGTAGCGATCGAGAGGAATCTCGAAGAGGGCTCCAAATCCACCCAGACCACCGAGTACCTCGGGGCGTTGTGTGCGTTTGGCGTGGGGTTTGATGTGCTCAATCAGCTCATTTCCGGCATCAATATCGACGCCCGCATCGCGGTAACTTAAACCTTTTGATTTTGAATCTTTTGAAGACACCCGAAACAGCTCCTAAATAAAATTTGGCATGATGTAAATTTTGGCGGTCATTCTATCATCGTGAGGGGTAGAATGGCTGGCATATTTTATCTTTTGATGTAAAACTTTTGATGATTTTACCCTGATACTTGACTTGCCGCGTCTCACTGCTTAGCGTGCCCTCCATGAAATTACTCTTTACAACTTTGATTATCTGCATCTTTTGGATGACTCCGATCTCTGCGGCGAACGTAGCTAAGCTCTATGAGACAGTGGTTAAGGTTGATGACCAGAGCCGAAAAAGTCGCCAGGAAGCGATGCAGAGTGCGCTACGTAGTGTTCTTATTAAGGTGAGTGGTTCAGTGGTGGTGCCTAATGCCCCAGAGATGGATAGCACGATCGCCAAGGCCTCGCGCTTTGTTCAACAGTACCGTTATCAGAAGGGGGAGCCGATTACCGTTGATGGTATCCAGCAGCCGACAATAGCTCTTTGGATTCGTTTCGATCAGAGCACGATCGAGAAGATCTTGAAAAAGGGTAATTTTCCTATTTGGGGTGAGGCACGTCCACTGGTGCTGATCTGGTTGGCGGTTGAACAGAATGGTGAACGACTACTGGTAGGAGAGAGTGATCGTGGACTCGCCAGAACCATTCTTGAAAAGGAGGCCACTCAACGGGGTATTCCCATTAAGTTACCCCTGCTTGATGAGGTGGATCAGCAACAGCTCACAGCGGTTGATATATGGGGACAGTTTGAGGAGAAAATTGCTTCTACTGCTGCAAGGTACGGAGCCCAAGCGGTGTTGACAGGTCGTCTTTTTCCCATCGATGGGGGGCATTGGCAGGTGTATTGGGATCTCTATCGAAGCGGTGAACACACCCACTGGCAGTCACAGGGTACTATTGTTGAACTTCTTCTCTCTGTAGGTGTTGATGGAGCTGCAGACCGAATGGCTGAACAGTTTGCTCTTAACTATGGAGCCGAGAGTGGCCGAATCGAGTTGGTCATTAATGGTATTGAATCTTTTCCTCAATTTGATTCAATTATGGGCTATTTGACTGCGCTCAATGGAGTTAAGCGGGTTATCCTCTCCTCGGTGATGGGCAATAAGGCGTACTTCTCTATTGAGGCAGAGGGTGGGGTTGATGCGATAAAACAGCGGATCGCTCTGGGTAAGCGGTTGAGTTATCTCGAACCCGCTACGGAGGGTGTCGATGTTAATAGTGCGCAGCATTCTAATACGATTAATTACCAGTTGAGATAGAGATGTGACAATGGCGAATGACCGCTGGTTCTGGATGGCTTTGGTTGCGGTTACAGGTTATCTCTTGTACCTGCTTTCACCGGTTTTAACGCCATTCCTGGTGGGGGCAATTCTTGCCTATATCGCTGATCCATTAACGGATCGACTGGAGCTTAAAGGTCTTTCCAGAGATCGGGCGGTGCTGTTGGTATTCTCTGTGTTAACGTTTTTGGGGCTGGCAATGCTCGTTGTTTTGGTTCCATTAATTCAGCAACAACTGACTCTCTTTATTAGTAAATTACCTCACTATATCAACTGGTTACAGAAAGAGGGTATTCCTGCACTCCAGCAAAGTCTCCCTTTTGGGCTAGATTTTAATGCGGTGCTTGAACAGCTAAAACAGCAGGTTGAGGGCGGTGGCAAGGCGGTCTTCTCGGTTATATCTGTTCTTTCTCAATCGGGGATCACCCTGTTGGGGTGGCTAGCCAATCTATTGCTTATTCCCTTGGTCAGTTTCTATCTGCTGCGTGATTGGGATCCCTTTGTGGCTCACATTCACCAATTGGTGCCTCGGAAACATGCCGATGTAGTTGCTAAGCTGGCGCGTGAGTCAGATGATGTTCTGGCCAATTTTTTCCGAGGCCAGTTGATGGTGATGTCTGTTCTTGCCGCGATCTATACCGTTGGTCTCTGGATAGTTGGTTTAGAATTTTCCCTATTGATTGGCTTGACTGCAGGGATGATCAGTTTTGTACCCTATCTGGGACTTATTGTCGGAATGGTGATTGCGGCGATTGCTGCTGTGATGCAGTTCCATGAACTGGCACCTGTTCTCTACGTCGCGATCATCTTTGGTGGAGCGCAACTGCTTGAAGGTTTTGTACTGACTCCACTACTGCTTGGAGACAAGATTGGTCTGCATCCGGTGGTGGTGATCTTTGCGGTGTTGGCGGGTGGAGAGCTATTTGGTTTCTTTGGCGTGCTACTGGCATTGCCGGTGGCGGCAGTTGTGATGGTGCTATTGCGTCATAGCCATCAGCACTATCTTCGTAGTGAGCTCTACTCCAGTGAATAGCCCAAAGCAGCTCCCGCTGGCATTGGGGCAGCGAGAAGATCGATCCTTCGATAATTTTGTTGTCAATAATCGAGAGG
>JAOTST010000075.1 GCA_029864785.1 Chromatiales bacterium
GCCGGGATCAACACTTCGAATAAGTTATTCTAAGTTAACCCCATCGGGTGAGACAGATACACGCTACGTCCTTAAGAATATTGCTGATCTAGTTCCTGAAGAGACACTGAATCTCCTCTTTAGCCAGAAAATAGGAAGAGGGGGGTTATTGGGAGTCAATCTTTATCAAGTCAGTCGTATGCAATTTATAGCTGGAAATATGAACAGTGGTTTTTCAACGATGAATATCAGTTATCAGCACTCAATTAATATTCTTGGACATGATGCGAAGGTGATCCTCGGTGCTCAAGATGTGTTAGGAAACTATTTTGATTTTTCAAAAGAGACGGTTACTAAACCGAAAATCTACTTAGGAATAAAAGGGGGCTTTTAATAGTAATTAGTCGATGGAACGACAACGTATAAATAAGAGCTTAAAAAATAGCCACCAGATACTTTCGGCTTTGTGCCTATTGCTGTCGCTCGTTTATACGAATTTTTCTGTGGCATCTGATCGTGTGGATATTATTTCAATACCTAAAAATAGTGCTCATCAGAGATTTATTGCTGCATTTAAAGGTGAACTTCTGCGTCTCCGTCCGAACATGAATATCATTGAACAATCAGTGAATGAATATAAGCTGGATAGTAATGACTCATTGACCGTTACGCTCGGTAGTCGAGCATTGAGTAAGACAGCCTCTTTAAAGGGTAAAAAACTGCATACACTAATCGCTCACTCATTATATGAAAAAATATACCAAACGGATAAAAAAGATGCTTATCACCTGACATTTGATCAACCGATTAAACGAATTTTGAACCTGCAGAGTCTGGCGTTTCCACATAGTAAAACGGTTGGAATTCTGTTGGGAAATAAACATCCAAAAATATCACGTGAATTTTATAAAGAGATCAAAAGAAGTGGTAGAAAGCTCATTATTGATCGGGTCGGAGATGATTTTTCTGGAACACTTTTAAAATTATTGTCAAAGAGTGATAGCCTGTTACTTTTTCCAGATTCGTCTGTGGTTAATCGTACGACAATTAATACGTTAGTTCTTGATAGTTTCCGTATGAGAGTCCCATTGCTGGGTTACTCTAAGGCATTAGTAAAAGCCGGTGCGATGCTCTCTATCTATAGCACTCCTGAAGAGATGGGAAAACAGAGTGCTCAAATAGCTAACCGAATAATTGCTGGAAAGAGTGTGCCTTTGCATAGTTATCCTAAACAGTTTGAACTCTTGGTTAATTATAAGTTGAGCCGTATCTATGATCTGGATATCCCTAGTGAGTCTGAGCTCCACGCTAAAATTGTGGCCGGTGAGCTAAAATGAGATATATAACTTGGGGTATGAAAGCAAGGGTTCTCTCACTCATTGTCGTGCCAACAATGCTGGTGTTACTGATGTTCGCTCTCTTTATTCATCGTGATATGCAGAGCATGCAGAAAGATTTTAATGAAAACGGATATTTAATTGCTAACCAGATAGCCATTGCATCTGAGTACGGTGCTCTTACTGAAAATATGGATACGCTAAAAGATGCGGTACGCTCAGTTATTGAGATTGCTGATGTTGAGGGTGTTGTTATCCTCAATTCTGATCAGAAGGCATATATTGAACAGGGGAATATACAGGTCACAAAAAATATTCCGAATGAATTTAAAGAAACTTATGAATGTCACAAGGAAGATGCGTTCTCTATATTTTGTGCCCCCATACTGTATACCCAATTTCAGGTAAATGATTTTGAAGATGACTCTGCTTTGGATAACAATAAAGTATTTATTGGTTCAATTCAGGTTTCCATCTCTACAAGGGCTCTATCTCAAAAAATAACGGAACTCATAACTTACGCAATCGCATTTATTGTATTTACCCTTATTAGTACACTGCTTATGGCAAGAAGAATTGAAGGGCAAATTATTGAACCGATTTTGGAATTAACCGGGGTGGTTAAAGAAATTGGTGGTGGTCAACTTGATCAGCGAGCGACACTAAAAAGTTCGGGGGAAATTAAGCTACTTCAAGATGGTATTAACCTGATGGCAACAGCGCTTAATGATTACCATACCGATATGCAGTCAAAGATCTCGAACGCGACAGAGGTACTTAGGGGCGCAATGAATGAGATCGAGATAAAAAATAGTGAGTTGGAAATCGAACGAAATCGGGCCGAAGAGGCAAGCCAAGCCAAAAGTCTTTTCCTGGCGGCGATGAGTCATGAGATTAGAACGCCGTTAAGCGGTATGTTGGGAATGCTTGATCTGATAGGGCAGAGTAATTTATCGCCACTACAGGGAGATCAAATACACAATATCAAACAAGCATCGACATCCTTAAAAAGTCTTATTGACGACATACTTGATTCCTCAAGAATTGACGCGGGAAAACTCAATATTGTGAATAATCCATTCTCAATATCCGAACTGGTTGATGATGTCGTGACGATGCTGGCTCCTTCGGCACAAACGAAGGGATTAGAATTATTGGTCAATATAGATCTCTCTCTTCCAGAAAAGGTCGTAGGTGATAGTCTGCGTACAAGACAGGTGTTGATTAATATTCTCTCAAATGCGATCAAATTTACCGAAGAAGGGGAGGTAGCTTTTCGTATTAGACGTTCTCAAGTGGATGACGCTCCTAATATGGTTTCAG
Source organism: Chromatiales bacterium (assembly GCA_029864785.1). GTDB lineage: Bacteria > Pseudomonadota > Gammaproteobacteria > Thiohalomonadales > Thiohalomonadaceae > JAOTST01. Next base: position 2,640 of record JAOTST010000075.1, read on the forward strand.
TCTGTTTTGAGATAGAGGATAGCGGTATTGGTATTGCCCCTGAACAGCAAAATGATGTATTTGAACGTTTTAGTCAGGTTGATCAAGGTCGTGAAAGGCACTACGAAGGAAGTGGTTTAGGCGCAACAACAGCAAAACAGTTAGTTGAATTAATGGAGGGGGATATCCATTTGAGTAGCGAGGTAGGAAAAGGTAGTTGCTTTAATATCGATCTTACTTGGCCAATATTTATCGCCTCCTCAATATTTGAATCGATCTCCCCGCAACTCAAAGGGGAAAAGGTTCTCGTTTTGGATGGTCATCGTGAGGCAGGAAGAGTACTTCAGAGATATCTTGAAGCGAGTGGTGCGCAGGTTATATTAATTCAAAGCACAACGGAACTACCTCATTATCTGATAGCGAACCATTTTGAACGGGTTGTGATTTGTGATGAATTTGATAATGAGTCAACACATAAACAGTTGCAACAGATGTTGGTACAACAGAATCAGGGCTGTTCGCTGGTTGGGATTATTAGTTCTTTTACTGATAATCATGAAGAGCAGGTTCCTGAGTTTGAATATGATTTCAGGTGGGTAAAGCCCATCACTCCGAATCGTCTTCATAGTTTTATTAAACGAAGTAAACAGGCGCTTTCCCAGGATGAAAATATTGCCGAAAAATCAAAATTATCTCTACTTGTAGCTGAAGATGATGAGATTAATGCCAAGGTTATTATATTTTTGCTTGAGAAGCGTGGTCATCATGTTACCCGTGTCGCTAATGGCGAAGATGCCCTTCATGAATTAAAGGGTAGTCGTTTTGATGCTGTATTTATGGATGTTCGAATGCCAAATATGAGTGGCATTGATGCGACAAAGGCGTGGCGTGAATATGAACAGAAAAGTAAACAACATACACCTATTATTGCGTTAACGGCCAACGACTCAGAAAAGGAACTGTGTATGCAGGTTGGGATGGATGGCTTCATTCTGAAACCTATTAGCAATGAAGCTCTGGATCAATTGGAGCCAATAATTCCTGGCTTATGTCGGACAGTCTCCTAGTTAAAAAACGATAAATGATAGGTTTGGTTAACAGATGCGCGGCAGAGGCTCATCCTCTAGCTCATGAATAATTCGCTGCCCACCCAGTTCTGTTTCGATAATAACCTTGGAACTATCGGTATCCTTTATAAATTGGCCAACTATTGAGGCCTGTTTACCAAGAGGATGTTGTCGCCACAACTCTAATAGGGCTGAAGAGTCATCGGGTGAGATAATTGCGACCACTCGCCCTTCACAAGCAAGATAGAGTGGGTCATAGCCGAGAATTTCACAAACAGAACTTACCGCATCATTAACTGGAATATGCCGCTCTTTAAGGGATATATTCATCTGTGTCGCTTTAGCCAGTTCATGACAAACGGTTGCAATCCCGCCTCGCGTTGGATCACGCATAAATCGAAGGCCGGGAAGTTTGGTGGCCATTTGAGTGAGAGGAAATACGGTTGCAGCATCTGATTTAAGATCACCTCGAAGACCAAACTCCTCACGGGCGAGCATTACCGCTGCACCATGATCACCAACAGAGCCACTGACGATGATTTGATCTCCTTTACAAATTTTATCGATGCCAAGGTTACAGTTGTTATTGCCTACCCCAATGCCGGTTGTAGCAAAGTAGACGCCACTCCCTTCACCTCGGGGTACGATTTTGGTATCACCGGCCACAATTTTTACCCCGGCCTCTGTTGCGGCCTCTGCCATGCTCTTAATCAAACGTTCAAGGGTGGTAAATTCCAGTCCCTCTTCAATAAAGGCATTCAGTGTGAGATAGAGCGGAGTGGCGCCTGAAACAGCTAGGTCATTTACCGTACCGTGTATGGCAAGCGAGCCGATATTTCCACCGGGGAATTCAAGCGGTTTCACCGTAAAACCATCAGTGGTCATCATTAGCTGACCGGAAGGTGGTGAGATGGGGGCGGCATCGAGAGCTACATCAAGATCACTATTATGTAGATGCTTAACAAAGTACTCTTCAATTAGCTCACGCATAAAACGTCCACCATTGCCGTGAGCCAGTGTGATGCGAGTATCCGTTTTAGATGATGGTTTATTCATATTATTGATTATCTCCAGATAACGCGGCAGCCTCAATGATCTGACCATAACAGAGTCCACCATCATTTGATGGAATTATGCTGAAGAGATGCGCCGTAAAATTACACGCCTCTAGCCTTTTTAGTGCGATCTCTGTCAGTACACGATTTTGAAATACACCGCCTGATAGTCCGATATGTTTAATATTGTGCTGTTCACGGGCGAGTTTCGCTTGTGAAACAATGGCTTCAGCCATCGACTGATGAAAGATCGTTGCGCGTTCTGACCCTGACATTTCATCATTAGTTAGCATCGGTATTAGCGTAGACCAGTCGCAGCGATAAATCCCCTGGCTATCTTTTGAAAGAGGTAACGGTATTGGCGTTATAACCAGTTCGTCATCAACCAATGACTCAAGCTGAGCGGGAGCCTCTCCCTCATAACTGCTCTCTATGGATACTTTTATCAAGGCTGCCGCGCCATCAAAGAGTCGTCCAACAGCACTTGATTGGGGGCTATTTAACCCCTGTTGCCATGCACTATTAAGCAGTGAAATCTCCTCAGATGAGCGCCCCCAATAATCGATGAGCTCACTATTGGGTTGTGTCTCGGTTTCCCACAACAGCGCTAAAGCGGATCGCCACGGATCTCGTCCCGCCTTCTCGCCGCCAGGAAGTCTAAATGGACGCATTGATGCAAATCGTCTCCATGAACCAGGCTTACCAATAAAGCTTTCGCCACCCCAGAGGGTTTTATCTTCCCCCATGCCTGTTCCATCCCAGCTAAAGATGAGCCAGTCACCTTCACCCTGTTCTTCACCATAGAGGGCGGATGCATGAGCGTGATGGTGTAGTACTTTGGTTATTGGCAGACCTTGCTGTATTGCCCAGCGATGAGAGTCGTATCCGGAGTGAGCATCACAGATGATCTGTTCAATATTGATCTGGTATAGCTGTTGAAGGTCATTAATGACTTGTGAAAAGATCTGTTGTGAACGTAGCGATTCGAGATCGCCGATATGTGGCGAGATGACCACTCGATCACCCCAGCCGATGGCAATCGTATTTTTCATCTGCCCACCCACGGCAAGAGTTGGAGTTTGTAGCGGTGAATTGAGTTTTAACTCTAGGGGAGCAGCACCACGTCCTAGGCGCAGAGGTCGTGGCTGATGATGAATAACACGATAGAGGGAGTCATCCGCAGGTCTTAGAATGGGTCGATTGTGGTGGAGAAAGGCATCGGCAATAGTGTTTAGCCGTTGTTCAGATTCATGATTATCGGTGATGACTGGTTCGCCACTAACATTGCCTGAGGTTGCTACAAGCGGTCTATTCAAACGACTCAGTAGAAGATGGTGAAGTGGTGAGTAGGGGAGCATTGCCCCTATTTCAAGTAGTGTCGGAGCGATTGATGGAGCAAGCTTTCCATCCGAACGTTTTTTGCATAGAACGATAGGGCGCTCTGGGGAAATTAGAGTTGATGACTCAATATCTGTAGGAAGAAGCTCCTCTTTAATACTATCTAGTAACGATTCGCCTCGTTGTGGAAACATGACCGCCAACGGTTTATCTGGGCGCTGTTTGCGTTGTCGTAGTTGGGCTACTGCCTCATCATTATAGGCATCACACAACAGGTGATAGCCACCAATCCCTTTTACGGCAACAATCTCGCCTTGCTCCAATAGATGAATCGTTTCACTCAAGGCTGTTTCATTATCATCAATTAAAACTCCATCCTTGGAGAATAGTATCTGAGGTCCGCATACCGGGCAGGCGATGGGCTCGGCATGAAATCGGCGATCTTCAGGGTTACGATATTCTGTCTCACACTCGAGGCAGAGAGGAAATTTGGCCATTGATGTGGAAGGGCGATCATATGGTAGTGCTTCTATAATCGTATAGCGTGGACCACATTGGGTGCAATTAACGAAGGGATATCCAAAACGTCGATCCGATGGGTTGGCTAGATCAGCCAAGCAGTCGTTACAGGTAAATTGATCAGGAGGCAGATGAATATCTGTGCTGACTCCAGTGCCACTCTCCCTGATGGTAAATTGGTCGTACTCTTCAATATCAACTTTAGTGATATTTTTGATCTCAGGTTGAGCAAAAGGTGGAGCATCGGCGGCTATTGAAGATAGAAAGTATTCAATAGTCTCTGCGGTTCCCTCGGCGTGAATAACCACTTCACCCTGGCGATTCTGTACCCAGCCATTAATTTTATGTTGCAGTGCCATCCGGTAGATGGATGGACGAAAACCTACGCCTTGAACGCGTCCGATGACAGTGATGAGAGCGGCGACCTTAGTGATGGATGTGTCGGCCTCACGCATATCTAAATTACGCCAGATTAGCTTAGATTATCTTTGGATGGGCGCTGAATTCCACCGCTCCACCAGATACGGCAAGCCCCTTCAT
>JAOTST010000392.1 GCA_029864785.1 Chromatiales bacterium
CAGCACCAAGTTCAAAGCCTTTCGTCTCATCATCATCTCTATTCATCGCTGTAACAAAAATAACCGGAATATTTTTTGTTTTCGGATCATCTTTAAGTTGACGACAAACCTCATAGCCATCCATATTTGGCATCATAATATCAAGCAAAATTAGATCTGGCATATGCGCTGAACGTGCGGCAACTAACGCCTGCTCACCACTCATCGCCACCATAATTTCATATTGTTCTTTAAGAAACCCATTAAGCACATCAACATTAAAACGCTCATCATCAACAATCAAAACCCTTGCTCGTTCCCTTCCATATTTAGACTCCAAACTCACTCGTTTAGACTCTCTCTTAATTGGGTCAATATTTTTTCTGCTTCAGCAAATTCAAATCGTTCTAATCGAGTCGCAAGAAAGTTCAGTTGCTGCGGATCAAATCGTCCACCCGACTGAGAAATTAACTCACGAAATTTATCTTCTGAATTGGGACTCATTGAACAAATAAGTTCATTCAACTCATTCATCGTCTGCGCAATAACCGACACATCAATAACGTCCGAGGATCTATTTGAGGTATTTGAGGTATTTTTTCCAGTATCAATGAGTCTGTTTTTAATTCCCATGAGAAATCTATTGAGTTCAACATCGAGCTTTTCAATCAGCGACTCATACTGATCACTCTGAGACGCTTTAAATGCGCTATCAAGTTCAACTGCAACAATATGCAAATCATTTGCGCCGAGCGTTGCCGAAATGCCTTTAAGGGTATGAGCCATTCGTTTTGATTTATCAAAATCATTATTATTCAGGCTCTCTCTAATTTCATAAATATCTCTTCCGTGTGTCTCATAAAATTTTATAAGAACATTGTGTAAAAGTTGTTGGTTATGACCAACATTCTGTAATGCAACAGATATATCCAATCCCGGTATTGCGCTGACATCCCCGGAAATTACATCGTTTTCCTGATTCTTTTTATCATCAATATCAGAGTTAATAACCTTCTCTGTCTGCGCACTCTCTCTCGGCTCAATCCATTTAAGCAATGTTAATAGAAGCCTATTTCGATCAATAGGCTTGGCAATATGATCGTCCATACCCGCATCTTTTGCATCCTTAACATCTTCGACCATTGCGTTAGCAGTCATTGCCAGTACCGGTATATTTTTCAGTCGCGGCTGATCTTTTATTAATCGGGTCGCTGTGTAACCATCCATGACCGGCATCTGGACATCCATCAAAATACAGTCATAGAGCTTATTTTCAAGGGCACTAAGAGCCTCTTTTCCATTGCCCGCCACATCAACAATCAACCCCTCTTTTTCAAGAAATTCTAAAGCGACCTGTTGATTGATTACATTATCTTCAACCAACAAGATGCTAGCACCCTGAATTTTATGCATCCCCTTGTTAAGAGCCGTTGATTCAAGAATGCGACCAAATTTTGGTTCTCCAATACTCAATTCAATCAAAAACTGAAAGTTGCTCCCTCTATCAACCTCACTGTCAGCCCAAATCTTCCCTCCCATCATCTCAACCAACTGTTTGGAGATCGTTAGCCCAAGTCCTGTTCCACCATACTTGCGAGAGGTAGAGTCATCTGCCTGTGAGAATGATTCAAAGAGAAGTTCTAAATGCTCTTTGCTAATTCCGATACCGGAGTCTTTTACTGAAAACTCTAGAGTAATACGATCTTCATGACGTTCTGCCACACCAATAGAGATCACCACCTCGCCATTATTGGTAAACTTAACGGCATTATTGATAAGGTTGATCAAAATCTGGCTTAAACGTAGTGGATCGCCTATTAGATCATTTGGCACATCAGAGTTTCGTGAGACGCGAAGCTCTATTCCCTTGTTGTTAGCAATATCTCTAACCAGCCCTGTAGTATCTTCAAGAATTTGTAACAAATTAAAGGGTGCTTTCTCAATATTCAGTTTGCCCGCTTCAATCTTTGAAAAATCGAGAATATCATTAATAATTCTCAAAAGCGCCTTGGCTGAGTGATGAACCTTACTCAAATAATCGTGCTGTTTTGGTTGAAGTTCTGTCGCCAAGCAGAGTTCAGTAAGTCCAATAACGGCATTCATCGGCGTACGAATCTCATGACTCATATTGGCCAAAAAGTTAGATTTTGCTTTGGCTGCCGATTCGGCATCTTCCTTCGCCTTAACAAATTCCCCCTCGACCTCTTTTTGTCGCGTAATATCGAGTACTGCACCAATCATACGTATAGGAGCACCATCTTCATTTCGATAGACCTGACCACGC
>JAOTST010000076.1 GCA_029864785.1 Chromatiales bacterium
TATTCGTGAACTGGATGATCAGTTTGGGCTCGATATTGCAGGGAACCTAATGGACGTTATTGAGTCTAAGTTAACTCTCACCTAACCCCCTTTAATTATGTCGGCTATCTCTCTTCCATTTAACAAAGATGAGCCTTTAGGGATCGCCATCTTTGCCGCAGCAGCACTCCATCTGCTGGTCATTTTAGGGGTGAATTTTGACTTTAACGATCCCTCCAAGATGGAACAAACGCCACGTTCTCTCGACGTCACTCTGGTACAGAGCAAAAACAGCGAGGCTCCCAAAGAGGCCGACTATCTTGCTCAGGCCAATCAAATTGGAGGCGGCACGGTGGAGGAAAAGGTGCGTGCCACCTCACCACCGCCGACACCTAAACCGCGCAATGAACAGCGTGGTGAGGCCGTCCGTAGTCAACAATTCGCAATTCCTGAACAGCAGATCCAGCAGCAGCAACAACGTCTGCTCACCAGCCAACAGAGCAAACAACAGCTCGATGTTAAAGAGTCGCAACGCGAGCAGATCGACAAACAGCTGCCAAGCCCTGCACAGATGCTCATGCGAAGTCGACAGATCGATCAAGCCTTTGCCGAGTTGAGAGAGATTCGTCAACTCACCGCTAAAAAGCCCCGCGAACGCTACATTACCGCCAACACCCGTGAATATACCTTTGCCAGTTATGAAAATAGTTGGCGGCAAAAGGTGGAGCGTATCGGTAACCTCAACTACCCTGAAGAGGCGCGTCGCAAGAACGTAAGCGGCACCCTTCTGCTTGATGTTGCCATTAAACCCGACGGCTCACTGGCCGGAGTCAAGGTGATCCGTTCATCCGGGAGCCAAGTCCTCGATGATGGCGCAATCTATATTGTTAAGTTGGCCGCACCATTCTCTCCATTTACTCCAGAAATTCGTAAAAAGGTCGATATTTTGCACATTACCCGCTCGTGGCAGTTTAACCATACTAACCGTCTCTCAACCTATCGATAGATCGCAGATTTTTACCGTGATCTCAACCATCAAAAGGGTTAGGATCTCCGTATGGATCAAAGCAACTCGCTAAAGAACCACTTTCTCATCGCCATGCCCAATCTGGGTGATCCCAACTTCTATCGCAGCGTCACCTACATCTGTGAACACAATGATGAGGGAGCAATGGGCATTGTCATCAATCACCCATCGACCATCACCCTTGATGATTTGCTTCCGCAGATGGGTATCACCCCCGATCTTCTCCATGCCGATAAAGTCGTACTCGATGGTGGGCCGGTTGAGCCTGAACATGGATTTTTGATCCATACACCCAAGGGAGAGTGGCAATCGTCGATGGCGGTCAGCGATGAGATCACTCTGACCACCTCAAAGGATATTCTCGATTCACTCGCCAATGGTCAAACCGATTTGAGTTGTCCCGATCAATTTATTGTCGCCCTCGGTTATGCCGGCTGGGGGGCAGGACAGTTAGAGCAGGAGATTCTTGATAATAGCTGGCTCACGGTTCCAGCCAACGAAGAGATCCTCTTCACCCTTCCCTTTCAGGGTCGTTGGCAGGCCGCTGCCAATATTATCGGGATAGACCTCAATCAACTTTCGTCTCAGGCCGGACACGCATGAGCACCAGTCAGAACAATGGAGATCAAAAAGCCCCCCCTCGGGTTGTTCTTGGATTCGATTTTGGTGAGAAGAGAACCGGCGTTGCCGTCGGCCAGGAGCTGACCGGAACAGCACGCGGCATCACCACACTCATCAGCAAAAACCGCAAGCCCGACTGGGATGCCATCAGCCATCTAATCGAGGAGTGGCACCCTGCTTTACTGGTGGTTGGCCGTCCTCTGCACATGGATGGAACAGAGCAACCGGTCACTCATTTGGCATATCGCTTTGGGAATCGCCTCTCGGGGAGGTACAATCTACCCGTTGAGCAGGTCGATGAACGACTTAGCTCCTACGAGGCGGAGCAGGAACTGAGTGAAGAGTCGGGAAAATATAGCCCCGAAGATATTGACCAACGCGCCGCCGAGAAGATTTTACAGAGCTGGTTAGATAACCACTCAAGAGATAATACCAAATAGATAGCATGAGCATTAATCCGAACCAGTTAATCGAAAAGATGGCACAAGAGCTGCGCAGTAAGGTGGGCAATGAACTGCTTGCCGATGCTGTGATGATCGGCATCCATACCGGTGGCGTCTGGATTGCCGAACAGCTACACCGACAACTCAATATGTCCCACCCACTGGGACTGCTCGATATCAACTTCTATCGCGATGACTTCTCTCAAGGCGGACTGCATCCTCAGGTTAAACCCTCAACGTTACCGGTCGATCTTGAGAACAAGACCATTATTCTCGTCGATGATGTGCTCCAGAGCGGCCGTACGATTCGCGCAGCCCTAAACGAAATATTCGATTATGGCCGCCCCGAGCGTGTCATTCTGGCTATACTGGTTGAGCGCAGTGGACGTGAACTGCCGATTCAGGCCGACGTGGTCGGTGAGCAGATTACCTTGCAAGACGATGAACAGATCAAATTAACCGGCCCCGAGCCGCTGGAGTTAAAGGTCGTTAAACGATGATGCCACCACTACCCCCCTCAAAACTGCAATTTGACCCGGACGGTAGGCTTCACCACTTTTTAACCATCGAGGGACTTAAACGTCAGACCCTTACCGAGATACTCGACTTGGCTGACTCTTTCCTTGATAGCGAAGGGAAGTCGATAAAAAAACTGCCCCTGCTACGCGGCAAGACCATCGTTAACCTCTTCTTTGAGAGCAGCACCCGTACCCTCACCACCTTTGAACTCGCGGCACTACGACTCTCAGCAGATGTCCTCAAAATTAACATTGAGACCTCTTCCGCTTCTAAAGGAGAGAGTCTTCTCGATATGCTACATAACCTTGAGGCGATGCAGTGTGACATGTTTGTGATTCGTCACGCCCAAAGCGGTGCAGCACAATTTATCGCCCATCATGTTGCCCCCCACATCAGTGTGATTAATGCCGGTGATGGTCGCCATGCGCATCCAACTCAGGCGATGCTCGACATGCTCACTATCCGCCGCCACAAACCCAATTTTGGTGCGCTCAAGGTCGCCATTGTCGGTGATGTGCTCCACTCCCGCGTCGCCCGTTCACAGATTCATGCTCTCACGACACTGGGCGCCGCAGAGGTTCGTGTAATCGGTCCAAAAACGCTCATCCCCAACTCGGTTCAACAGTTGGGTGTACACATCTTCCACGATATGGCTGAGGGACTCAACGGCGTAGATGTGGTGATTATGCTACGCCTACAACGTGAACGAATGGCCGGAGCATTACTTCCGAGTGAGAAAGAGTATTTCAAACTCTACGGCCTTACCGATGAGAAGCTGGCGCTCGCCAAACCCAACGCCATCGTTATGCATCCAGGTCCCATCAATCGTGGGGTGGAGATCGCCTCAAGTGTAGCCGATGGCCCACAGTCGGTCATTCTAGAGCAGGTCACCAACGGTATCGCCCTGCGAATGGCTGTAATGAGTATGGTACTGGGTCGAGGCCCTCTAAACCCAACGGTGGAGGAGAACTCATGAAAATTGCGATCATCAATGGTCACCTCATCGACCCAGCCAACGCGATTGATGGGCTGCATAATCTCTACATTGATAGCGGCATTATTGTCGCCGTTGGTGAGGCGCCCGCCGGGTTCAGTGCCGACCAGACCATCAATGCCGAAGGAGAGATCGTCTCCCCCGGATTTATCGACCTGCAAGCACGGTTGCGTGAACCCGGCGAGAGCCACAAAGGCACCATCGCCAGTGAAACGGCGGCGGCGATCAAGGGCGGAGTCACCACCCTTTGCCTGCCGCCAGATACCCTGCCCATCATCGACTCTACAGTGGTCGCCGAACAGGTTCTCCATAAAGCCAACATTATGGGCAGTGCCAGGGCGCGTGTTCTCCCTCTCGGCGCTCTGACCAAAGGGCTAGAAGGCGAGCAACTGAGCACGATGGATGGCCTGATTAGCGCCGGCTGTATTGCCCTATCAAATGCCAACCGTCCTATTCGCAATACACTGGTACAACGACGCGCTTTTGAATACGCCGCATCACTCAATATTATGGTTCGGCTACAGCCTGAGGATGCCTGGCTTGCCGAAGGAGGTTGTGTTCATGAGGGAGAGATCAGCAGCCGCTTAGGGCTAACGGGAATCCCAGAGTGTGCCGAGGTGATCGCTGTTAGCCGTGACCTGTTGCTGATCGAACAGACCGGTGTGAAGGCTCACTTCGGCCCCCTCAGTTCATCACGCTCAATTGAGCTCATAGCCGAGGCACGAGAGCGAGGATTAGAGGTCACCGCTGACGTGGCTGCTCACCAACTCATTTTGACCGAGATCGATGTCGACCCGTTTAACTCACTCTGCCACGTTCGTCCACCGCTACGCAGTCAGCGGGGGTTGGATGGTCTGCGTGCAGCACTAGCCGATGGCCTCTTCACCGCAATCTGCTCTGACCATCAGCCACACGAGGCAGATGCTAAACTGGCACCCTTTGCCGAGACCGAAGCAGGAATAAGCGCCATCGAGACGCTGCTACCGCTCACCCTTAAACTGGTGAGCGAAGGCGTCCTGAGCATGAGCAGCGCCATCGCTCATCTCACATCAAAACCAGCTCAACTACTTGGTCTGGATCAGGGCAATCTGGCCGTCGGCTCCGTGGCCGATATCACCATCTTTGATCCCCACAAGGATTGGGTTGTCAGTGAAGAGTCTCTGATTAGCCACGGCAAGAATAGTCCATTTATCGGTTGGGAGATGCAGGGCGCTGTCTCCACCACCCTTCTAGACGGAGAGATCGTTTATACCCATGAGTAACAGTCAACGTAATACGCTCAACCTGGAGCAGTGTGAGATCATCAGCCACGATCACTTTGGCGGAGATCAACATCTGCTGCGTCTCAACGCGCCACAGATCGCTGCCGAGGCGAAGGCAGGAAGCTTCGTTCACCTGAAGACCGATCCAACCCACCCACTGCGCCGCCCCATCTCGATCATGCGCGTCTCGCAACGTGAGGGGTGGATCGAGCTGCTCTATAAAGTCTTTGGTGAAGGAACTCAGGAGCTAACCGGACGCACGGTTGGCGAGAAGTTGAGTCTCATTGGCCCGATAGGAAAACCGTTTGCTGCCCACATGGCACGCCCCCGTACCCTGCTGATTGGTGGCGGTGTGGGTATGCCGCCTATGGTTTTTCTTGCCGATGAACTACGTGAGATCAAGGGAGCCTACCAACCCTTTGTGATCCTCGGCTCAGAGGTTCCCTTCCCATTCACCGCACGTCCTTCACAAATTATCGTTCCAGGAGTTGATGATGATGTGATCGGCGCAATGCCTCTACTCGAAGATTGGGGAATTCCCTCACGCATGGCGACCAAACAGGGCTATCCCGGTTGCCTTGATGGCTACGTCACCGACCTTGCCCGCCAGTGGCTCGATGTCCTTGATGAGGAGCAGCTCAAAGAGGTAGAGATCTTTAGCTGTGGCCCTCATCCTATGCTTGAGGCAGTGGCTGCGCTCGCTAAGGAGTATCATATTCCCTGTCAGGTCTCAATGGAGGAGTTTATGGCGTGTGGTATCGGTGGCTGTGCCGGTTGTGTGATCGAAGTACAGACCGACACGGGAACAGAGATGAAACGGGTCTGTGTGGATGGTCCTGTCTTTGATGCGCGGCAGGTCTTTGGTTAAAAACCAGAGTAAGTAATAACTATTCAGCAATCGCCTGAATAGTTACATCATATTATGTCCTTCATCTACCTCTTCAAGGGTCAATCCTGAGAGGCTGGATCCAAGGTCTTCAGATCCCTCCTCACGTCCCATCTTGATCATCAAGCGCACCTCATTAGCCGAGTCGGCATTACGAATCGCCTCATCCTGACTAATATGTCCATCACGATAGAGATAGTAGAGCGCCTGGTCAAAGGTTCGCATACCGTACTCACCCGACTTCTTAATGAGCTCTTTCATCGAGTGCACTTCACCTTTAAGAATCATATCGGCCATCAGTGGCGTGTTGATCATGATCTCTATAGCGGCACGACGTCCTTTGCCATCAATCGTCGGAATTAGTCGCTGAGCAATAACGGCTTTCATATTAAGAGAGAGATCCATCAATAGTTGAGGGCGGCGCTCCTCAGGGAAAAAGTTGATGATTCGATCCATCGCCTGATTGGCATTATTGGCATGCAATGTAGCAAGACAGAGGTGTCCGGTTTCCGCAAAGGCGATGGCGTGTTCCATTGTCTCAGGGTGACGAATCTCACCGATCAAGATGACATCGGGAGCCTGTCGTAAGGTGTTGACCAGTGCATCATTAAAGGTATCGGTATCAATGCCCACCTCGCGTTGAGTCACGATGCACTTCTTGTGCTGATGGACGTACTCAATGGGATCCTCAATGGTAATAATATGGCCTGATGAGTTGGTATTACGATAATCAATCATTGATGCCAGCGAGGTCGATTTACCCGAACCGGTACCACCGACAAAGAGGATAATGCCACGCTTGGTAAGTGCCAGCTCCTGCAAAATATCGGGCAGATTAAGATCGGCAAACGTAGGGATATGGATCTCAATCTTACGCAGTACCGCCCCAACCTGATTACGTTGCTGAAAGACGTTGACACGAAAACGACCAATTCCCGAACGTGAGATGGCGAAATTGCACTCATGCGTCTCATCAAACTCTTTGCGTTGCTTGGCATCCATAATGCCGTAGACGATCTGCCGTGCCGCATCGGGGGTCAGACTCGACTTGGAGACGGGAGTCATCGCACCGTTCACTTTCATCGTCGGAGGTATGCCGGTGGTGATGAAGAGGTCTGATCCATTTTTATGAACCATCAGCTTGAGTAGTGAGTCGAATTCCATGATTATCCCCTATTTCTTCCTACTGGAAGGAGTCCTTGTTCTGCGCCTTGGTACGTGCATCCTGCACCGAAATCACCCCATCTTGCACCAAATTCATCAACGTCTGATCGAGGGTGATCATGCCATTCTTAGCACCGGTCTGAATGGCCGAGTACATCTGCGCAATCTTGTTCTCGCGAATCAGATTTCTGATTGATGGAATACCGATCATGAT
>JAOTST010000393.1 GCA_029864785.1 Chromatiales bacterium
TATGACTCACCCCTTTGACCTTTTCTAGATCATCTGCTGAAGCAAACTCACCGTGTGCCTTGCGATATTGAACAATCGCTCCAGCCCTTACGCTCCCAACACCATTTAACGCCTTTGATATCGTCTTCGCATCAGCACTGTTAATGTTAACGGGTGCTGCGTGTAGAGAAAATCCAGCGAGAAGTCCTGCAATTATGATTATTTTTTTCATTAGTCATCCCTCCTTAGGTTCCTTGTGACTATTTTTAAAAAAGGCTACCAATCCGATAACCTATCCTGATGCTAACACTTTTCACCATAATTTCAATAGTATTTGTATGGTTAAATAGGATTAGGTGTCACCTCTCTGTTGAGCCAGCGTAATGCAATTAAGTAACCGGCAACCGTCATAAGTGTGGCAAAGAGATAGATGCTTGCAGGTCCAAAGTGATTCCAACTCAAACCTGCGGCATAACTACCAAAGGCTCCGCCACCACCAAAACTAATGCTGCTGTAGAGCGCCTGACCCCGCCCCTGTAGCTTTCCAGTAAATATGCGATGGAACATAGTGATAGTCACCGCATGAAAAATCCCAAAGCTAGCGGCATGAATCAATTGAGCAAAAAGAATCACCACGAGCGATTTGGCAAAAAGGGCGATTAACAGCCATCTTAACGAGGTGATGAGTAGTGCAAAGAGAAGAAGCCATTCAAGTCCATATTTGGGAACAAGTCGGTGCATCACCATAAAGATCACCACTTCGGCGATCACCCCCAACGCCCACAGCTCACCAATCACGGTTCGGGAGTAGTCGTACTCCTCCATATAGAGGGTAAAGAAGGTGTAATAGGGGCCGTGGCTGGCTTGCATCAAAAAGCAGACTACAAGGAGTGCTATCACCGTTGGCTGCTTAATAACCCCCATGATTGGAAGGGGATCATGATGTATAACTGAACTCTGACGCTCTGGCACTAGAGTGCTCGATAGAAAAATGGCGATATAGATGCCCAGCAAAATTCCGGGAAGATGCGTCACACTAACCCACTCAAACAGTGGTCCCAACGTCGCCGCAGTTATGATAAAACCGATCGAGCCCCACAACCGGATCAGACTGTAGCGATGAGAATCACCATGCAGATAGTTAAGGGTAATCGCCTCAAACTGCGGTAGCGTCGCATTCCAGAAGAAACTAAACGAAAACATCATCAATGCCATTGCCCAGTATCCTTTGGCCCAAAACACCCCGACAAAACAGAGGATAGAGAGCAGCGAACCGACACGTACAACAGTCATCTTTTTACCGGTATGATCGGCAATCCAACCCCAGATATTGGGTGAAATAATTTTGGTCGCCATCACCAGTGCCATCAGCTCACCAATCTCAAGCGCACTGAAGCCCTCATCTTTCAGATAGAGCCCCCAATAGGGGAGTAATGCTCCAAGGCTGGCGAAGTAGAAGAGGTAAAAGTTGGAGAGTCGCCAGTAAGGCAGAGCCATAAATATAATTAATATATGTGGGTAAATGAGGAGACAATTTTGGCATATTTCTCCCTTGAAATCCCAAAAACAGCCCCCCACCTTGTATATAAGAGTTCACTTATATATAATGTCATCATTATTTCTTATTAGGAGAAGGTTAAAATGTTCTTTAATCAATCAATTTCATGCCCTGAAGCCAAGTCTATTCTAGAGAATGGCGGTCAGTTAATCGATGTACGTAGCCCAATGGAACACGCACAGTTCACCATTCCTGGCTCAAAAAACATCCCTTTAAATGATATCGGCTCTGCTGAAGCCCATCTGGATAAGTCCAAGCCGGTTGTTGTCTACTGCCAAAGTGGTGCTCGCAGTGGTCACGCACAGATGGTTCTAAATTCAATGGGCTTTGCTGATGTGCACAATCTGGGTTCTATCCAGAGTTACTTTAATTGTTAATAGATCGTTAAATCGAACCATCTAATATATTAGAGAGGGAGATATATCATGAACAGTAGACAGTTATTTGATCAAGAGACCGGCACCTACACCTACCTCCTCTGGGATGAGGCAAGTGGTGAAGCAGCAATTATTGATTCAGTTCGTGAACAGTTTGAACGCGACAAAAACTTAATTGTTGAATTGGGACTCTCACTTAAATATACCCTTGAGACCCATGTCCACGCCGATCATGTGACCGCATCCGGTCTATTGAGAGATGAATTCGGAGCCACTGTAGTTCTACATAAAAATAGTGAATCGGGCTGTGCGGATATGTTGGTGGATGATGGGGAACAGATC
>JAOTST010000394.1 GCA_029864785.1 Chromatiales bacterium
GTGGTATTGGTTGTTTCGGTTCCAGAGTTACCGGAAGGAGGGCTTGTTGGGGTACCGATACAGGTGTTGCTGCTCCAGTTCCCATCAGGCCAGCAGCCGGTGCCGTCGGGTGTTCTCTGAACATTAAAGCTGCTTTGGGCGCCGTCAAAGTAATTATCATAGGGGAATGTGCAACTACCTGCCCCAAGATAGTAGTTGGTGTTTACGCCAGAAAATTCATTCATGTCGTCAGTAAGCTGATAATCAACAATATCACCGTTTATGTCGTAGAGTATTAGCTCCATGCCATGGGATGTATTTCCCTGATCTTTGTTAATGTCGAGGTAGCACTTGGGAATGGTTCCGGCATCACCATAGAGGACGATCCAGGCGTTTCCGGAGTTTTCCGCATTGCTAAATTTCATGGATGGCTGGTAGATGATCTCGGGGTTGGTACCGGTGGCACCGACGCCAAATCCGACCGTGGGATTGCTGGAGTAGCAGCGGGGTTTGGAGCTGTTATCTTCTATCTGTGGGTAGACCGTACAGAGAGTCATGGTGAAGTCTTGGAAGGTGTTGTTGGTGATAATGGTGTTATCTAGGGCGCGTAGCTCAACAAAGGTGCTGGGATCGTAGCTATAGTTACACGACTGGTTGTGATGGTTAATTTCGTTAAAGACAACGCTGCCGATCAAGTTGGAGCAGCCAGCAGCCTGAACCGTAGAGACGGGGGTGGCATAGAGAAGAACAATCCCTAATAAAACGGCGATAATTTGTTTTAGATTATTCACACGATTCCTTTTTTCGAATGCGACATCCTAGTAGGCTCAATATGGTCAAGATTAACAAAAAAAGGGTGATCCAGTCAGCACTTGTTGATTGTTGCTCAATCCGTTGGGTGATGCTGGCGCCCAGATAGAGGGTTAGAAAGATGAAAAAGAGAAAACCGATCACCGGCACAAAGCCTTTCTGTTTGGCAAACCAGTAGCCCTGCACGATGGCAAACAGGGCGAAGAGGTAGGTGGCGATCAGGGATAGCTGTGGGTAACGATCCGTATTGAGACTGAGCAGACGAAACTGATCACCCTGAACAAGCGTCATTACTCCAAGGGTGATCCAGAGTATACCGATACCTCGGCAATTGCCCCCTTGCAGTAAAAATGAGCGTCTTCTTCTTGGCATCTCTCTTAAATACGATCTATCTGGCCACTAATAGAGTTCAATCGGGTCGACATCAAGAGACCAGCGTACTTTGCGACCACTCTTCTCTTTGGCCATTAACATGACCCATTGACTCAAAAATTGGTGTAGTGCCGATCGGTCTGTTGACTGCACCAGTAGCTGGGTACGATAACGCCCTGCCCTTCGTGGCATGGGTGCAGGAATGGGGCCAAGTAGCAGCATATTGGGGTCAATCGTACTCCCTTGTTGCCTCATCTGCTCCAAAAAATGCATTGCCGGTTCTTGTTCACTCGCCTCAGCACGCAGCAGAGCGAGGTAGCTAAAGGGTGGAAAGGCGCTCAATTTACGTTCATGGAGTAGCTGTTTAGCGCAGCTGGCGTAGCCATCATTGATAATCTGTTGAAATAGCGGATGGTCGGGTGCGTGGGTTTGGATAATCACATTGCCCGGTTTTTCGGCACGCCCTGCCCTGCCTGCGACCTGATAGATCTGCTGAACCATCCGTTCGCCGGCGCGAAAGTCGATACTGAATATTCCTTGATCGGCGTTGATAATGCCGACGAGGGTGACGTTGGGAAAGTGGTGCCCTTTGGCGAGCATCTGAGTGCCGATGAGGATCTGGTTCTCTCCGCGCTTGGCGCGGTTGGAGAGATCTTCAAAGGCCGATTTGCGTCGAGTGGTATCACGGTCAATACGCAGCACTTCACTATCGGGAAAGCGGTTAATAAGCGCCTGTTCTAGTCGTTCGGTCCCCTCCCCCACGGGATTGATATTATTGCCTTGGCAATCGGGGCACTGTTGGGGAGTTATCGCCTCATGTCCACAGTGGTGGCAGCGCAGACGTTGGTCTCTGGCATAGAGCGTCATTAGAGCATCACAGCGGTGACACTTGGCGCTCCAGCCGCAGTCGTAGCAGAGCAGTGCGGGGGCGAAGCCGCGCCGATTCAAAAAGATGAGCACTTGATTATTGGCTTCTAGCTCTTTGCCAATGGCCTTCAGTAGTGGCTGTGATAGGCCATCAGTTACCCTGTGATGGCGAACATCTAGCAGATGGATTTTGGGTGGCTGAGCATTACCTGCCCTTTCGGTCAAC
>JAOTST010000077.1 GCA_029864785.1 Chromatiales bacterium
CAGCATACTGCCGAAACGGTTAATCGGCATATTGGTAATTGTCAGCAAATGATTAAAAGTGAGACCAAACTTCGCCTGAAGATGATTTTTGTAATCAATTTCGAGAACGGCCTGTTCAGGGGGGAGTGATGGCCCCTGTGGATTGAAGACCAGATTGAGAACCTTATCGGCATCGCGTCCATAGCCAACACTATTGAGCTGTTTGAGACCTGTGATGCTCTCATCATAGGCTCCCTTGCCACGCTGGGCATCGACATTCTCTTCGAGATAGCAGGGTAGTGAAGCGACAACCTCAACGCCCTGATCGGCAAAGAACTGTGCCAACCATGGAAGCTCCTGCAAGATAGCCAGGTTACAGCGATTGATGACGTGAATATCCATCTCCCTAGCAGCAATGACCAGTGTGCGAAAGTGTGGATTCATCTCTGGTGCACCACCAGTAAGGTCAAGCGTAGTCACCCGACCTGTTCGGAGGAATTGAATCAGTGAGACAATCGTCTCCTCTGCCATAATCTCAGTACGCTTTGGCCCGGCATTAACATGGCAATGTTGGCACTGTAGATTACAGAGATAACCAAGATTGACCTGTAGAGTCTGCAACGCTCCTCGGTTAATCGAGGGGAAAGCAATCGCTTCTAAATAGGGACGGGTATCGAGCATGAATCAATCTATGGTGTGGAATCAGTGACCCATTTTACCCGATTTATCCCAAAGTATTAACGATACTGTCGCAGATAGAGCCATTCGAAGAAACGCTTTGCCCAGTGCATGATTCTGCATGGTGGCAGCACGATACTACGCGCCGGGGTACGTGAGATGAACATTCCGGTAGAGCCACTGTCGACAATACACATCAACTCCGGTGTAAAGGTCTCAGTGGGCTCTCCGCCATCAAATTCATGCATCAGGTTGGCTATCGCCGTCTTGGCCTGGATATCAGCCATATGAGCCTGTTTAGGCATCCACTCAGGTCCAGGGAAGCTGCCCGAGTCACCGGCAACATAGACCTTATCAAAACCTGCAACACGACAGTTTGTATCGGCCTCAACTAACCCACCGGGCGAACGGGGTAGTTCACTGTTATCGAACCATTGGTTACCGGTCATACCGGGCATAAAGAGGATCAGATCGGCATCAAATTCTGCCCCCTCGGTGGTCACCTTGCCGTTCTCAAACGACTTCATCTTGTGACCGAGATAGGTCTTGATGTCGCGCTTAGCCATCGCCTTAACGAGCCCCTTAACCGCCTTGGGTCCAAGACGTTTACCTGGAGCCGGTGCAGGATTGAAGAAGACGAGGTTAAATTTGTCGCGTCGCTTCTCTTTTCGTAGCTGGGCATCGATGCCGAAGAGGAATTCAAACATTGGGCCACCTCGCATCGCTGATGGCTCTTTGGGATTGCCTCCAAAGCCGATGGCAATAGTGCCGCCCTCCATCTCCTTGAGACGGTCACGGATCTTAACTGCTGCATCAATCCCTTCACACGGGGTGATCGCATTCTCGATACCAGGCAACTTTTTGATAAAACGCCCACCCGAGGCGATGATGAGCGCATCGCTGGTGATCTCGCCCTTATCGGTGATCACGGTACGACCATCATCCTTAAGACCCGTAACCTCTGCGGCAAAGAAGTCGAGACGGTGTCTACGCAGGAAGTTACCGAGCGGAATTCTAAGGTCATCAGGCTGACGAATCCCGGAAGGGATCCAGATCAGGCTGGGAAAATAGATAAACTCCTCTTTATGTCCAATGAGGGTAATTTTGACATTGGAGTCTTTGGCGCGCGCCTCTTTGGCTGCGGTGAGCGCGGCAAAGCCGACACCGATAATGGCAATATGTCTATTCTGCATGATTCTGCTCCAATATTAGATTTTTCTAATATATGGTTATTGGGTTATAAATTCAACTTTTATTTTATAAAAATAATTAATCAATCGACACTATGACATAGCGGGCTATTGTCACGTCGCTCCACCCCTTCGGCGATGGTTTGACAGAGATCGCGCAGCTCCTCCATGGTCACCGCCGTTAGCAGATTGCTCACCAGTTCGGGATCCAGGCGGATGGTACAAGGTGAACCATCGGCAAGTTCCACCTGCACGCCCGCCGCACTAATCTCCATCGCATCCTCCCCCTGTTCGAGTAGCTCACCACTCTGTTGCAAGAGTCGATCGTAGAGATGATCAATAGCATCTGAATCTTCATCGCTGATCTCCTCAGAGACACCAATCAACAGTCCATCTTCACCAAGAAGTTGATGTTCAAGCGTGCGTAGTTTGAGATCTGCAACAAAGCGTTCACTGATCCCTTTATCAAAAAAGACGTATTCATACATGGTTTAAAAGTTCTATATCGCTTGGGTAAGGGTGACAAACGCAAGGGCGTACTCACGTTCATCGCTGAGAGAGAGGTGTGACTGTTTAATATTGAACTGCTCGACTAACTCAGCACCGACCCCGCTATAGTGAAGCGTAGGACGCCCCAGATCATCGTGCCCCACACTAATATCTTTAAGAGAGAGGCCATTGCGAAACCCTGTTCCAAGCGCCTTGGCCGTCGCCTCTTTGGCGGCAAAGCGTTTGGCGATAAACTCAGCAGGTTTTGTACTCTGCTGAAATTCAATCAATTCAGAGTCGGCAAGAATTCGTCTGGCAAACTTCATCCCATGGCGCATCAACAGCTCTTCCATGCGTGGAATGTGAGTCAGATCAGTACCGATACCATAGATCATGGTGTGACTAACCTCGTGCCGCAGCCATAATCTGCTTCATCTCACGTACCGCCGGCTGTAGACCGGTGAACAGAGCACGGCCGATAATCGCATGGCCAATATTGAGCTCAACAATCTGAGGAATAGCCGCAATCTCGGTGGTGTTGTGGTAATGAAGACCATGGCCTGCATTGACCTGTAGCCCCAAATCATGGCCTAAATTCACACCTTCGATAATGCGATTAAACTCCTTATCACGCTCTACACTGCTCTCGGCATCGGCATAGTGACCGGTATGAATCTCGATAACCGGCGCACCACATGCCACCGCCGCCTCAATCTGTTCCAGATCGGCATCGATAAAGAGCGATACCTGCACTCCAGCATCGGCAAGACGACTGCACGCCTCTGTCATTCGACCCAGTTGTCCGGCGACATCGAGTCCACCCTCGGTAGTGAGTTCCTCACGCTTTTCGGGAACCAGGCAGCAGTCAGATGGTTTGTACTTTTCGGCAATCGCCAACATCTCATCAGTGACCGCCATCTCCAGATTCATGCGGGTCTGCAAAATGTCTGAGAGCATTGCCACATCGCGCTCCTGAATATGTCGACGATCCTCTCTAAGGTGGAGGGTGATTCCATCGGCCCCCGCCTGTTCCGCCTCGATAGCTGCCTGGATCGGATCGGGGTAACGAGTACCTCGCGCCTGACGTAGGGTTGCGACGTGGTCGATGTTGACCCCTAGTAAAATTGACGACTGTGATGTGGAATCTAACTTACTCATTTTGTCTCTTTAATCTATGGTTAACGGACTGGCTGAAAAAGGGTTCGGCTCATCAAAGGCTTATCGCCTAGATGAGGCTGTAACATCACGCGCATCAGTTTCTTAGCCTCACGTAGCCCCTCTTTTTCAGGCTGCTCACCAGAGGCTATTGCCATCAGGGTCTTCCCCTTAAGGGTCATCACCCCATCCATCTCTTGCTGATCTTCCAGCCTTACAGGACCATGAGGATAATAACAGTAGATGGCATCAGGCTCGATCACTTCTCCACTCTCAATGTCGTGACTCAGATTGAGGCCGTACCCCAGCTCCTGCAAAAGGTCACGTTCAAACTCCCTGAGGATCCACTCAATCTCGCTACCTTCACTCAACTGGCTCAGCGCCTGATGGTAGTGACTAAAGAGCAACGGATGGGGATCGTGACGAGGGAGAAGACGTAACAGCAACTCATTAAGATAGAGCGCAGAGTTCAGGCTACTACCTTTAAGCGGTTCGACTACTCCAGCAGATTCAGCTGTGGTCAGGGTTTTGAGTTCGCCGCGTCCGCGCCAGGAGAAGAGAAGGCGTTGAAAGGGTTGCAGCAACCCAGCTAAACGCGATTTTTCCTTGCGTACTCCGTTGGCAACGAGACCGACACGTCCCCAGTCATGGGTAAAGATCTCAACCATAACACTGCGCTCTTTGAATGGTCTCTGATGCAGTAGATAGCCCGCCTGATGATCAACTTTTGTATCACCATCATGTCGATAACTTAAGTTCATTGTAACGACTCAGCGTGTTTAGATGTTGTCTTAGAGCAAGGCGTTATGGGGCAAAAGACGAATGTACTGTCTCGTTACAGTTCATCCTTGTACCCAAGGCTATTGAGGATCCGCTCACTATCGGACCACCCCTCCTTAATCTTGACCCAGAGCTGAAGATAGACCTTGCGGTCAAAGAGCTTTTGCATATCGAGACGTGCATCACGTCCCACATCCTTTAGACGACTACCGCCCTTGCCGATGACAATCCGCTTCTGGCTCTCACGCTCAACCCAGATGAGGGCGCTAATACGCAACATGCCATCTTCATCCTTAAACTCCTCGATCTCTACCGCAATCGCATAGGGGAGCTCTTTACCGAGCATCCTCATCAACTTTTCACGCACGATCTCCGAGGCGAGAAAACGCTCGCTGCGATCGGTAATATAATCCTCTGGATAGATCATCTCCGACTCGGGTAGCTGTTTTACAATGAGCTCCTCAAGTTGATCGAGATTGACACTCTTGAGTGCCGAGAGAGGAATCACATCGTGGAATTTCATGCGTGCCGAGTGCTCCTGCAACAGCGGCAACAGATCTGCCTTCTCCTTAAGAAGGTCGATCTTATTGATCACTAGCACCACCGGCACCGATTCATTCTGTAGACGCTTAAGGACATTCTCATCCTCTTCAGTCCACTCACGGGCATCGATCAAAAACAGCACTATTTCACCTGCATCTATACTGCTGGTCGCGGCGCGATTCATGTAACGATTCATCGCCTTATCCGCTTTAAGGTGAATACCGGGGGTATCAACAAAGATCACCTGATAATGATCAGTGGTCTTGATCCCTAGAATGGAGTGGCGTGTGGTCTGTGGCTTGCGTGAGGTGATACTCAATTTCTGCCCCAAAACATGATTCATCAAGGTCGACTTACCCACATTAGGACGCCCGACTATCGCAATGAATCCACTACGAAATGGTTGCACTAATTCACTCATTTAATTTTCCCAGGGTATTCTCGGCAGCGGCCTGTTCAGCCTTACGACGGCTTCCCCCTTTTGCAGAAACAGGTTCACCCAATCCTTCAACGCGACAACTTACAGTAAAAGTCTGCTGGTGGGACTTTCCCTCAATATTGATCACCTCATACTCAGGCACCGGTAGACGACGACTCTGCAAAAATTCCTGCAATCGTGTTTTTGGATCTTTAACGGCGAGATCCAGATCAATATTTGCCAACTGTGATTCAAATAGAGTGAGGATTAACGCGCGTACCTGCACTTCGCTGGAATCGAGATAGACGGCACCAATCAACGCTTCAAAGGCATCTGCTAGAATCGAATCGCGACGAAATCCACCACTTTTAAGCTCACCTGCACCCAATTTGAGGTACTTTCCCAGATCAAGTGTGCGCGCCATACCCGCAAGATTATCCCCCTTAACCAGAGCCGCACGCAGACGACTCAACTGCCCTTCGTCAATATCTGGAAATTTATGATAGAGCACATCAGAGATCACATAGGAGAGGATGGCATCTCCCAAAAACTCAAGCCGCTCGTTATTACTCTTACCAACGCTACGGTGAGTCAATGCCTGCTGTAGATATGAAATATCAGAAAATTGATAATCGATCTGCTTGCAGAGCAGTGCGAGAGCCTGAATCAATTTTTAGGAATCTCCGCCTGTTCCGAAAAGGAGAGTAGCATCTCAGCATTGTAGGCTAGAGGGAGCTTAATTTGATAGGTAATATCGACCTCAAAAAAGTCACGCCCGCGAACTACGCTAACGGCGTCGACACCAATATCAGTTACTGCATTAACACGTAACTGTTTCATAATACGATTGCGTACTTCTGATGGACTATTGAATTCAACTGTCCTATTCGTTTCCAAATTTGCAAGCATCGACTTCACCGCGTTGTTGTCCAGATAGACCGGAATCAACTTACCCGCGAAGATGATTAATATGGCCAACAATGCCAGATTGCCTACAACTGAGAGAGCAATCGCCCCCCGCTGATTGTGCATACTCTTAATCATTTGATCTTTTCCCCTATTCGATCCCAAGATATTAGGGTATCACCCTCGCTATCCCAGTTCATCCATATAAAAAACGCCTTACCTATCAACAAGTTATCCTTTACTGTCCCCCAGTAGCGACTATCGCGACTATTATCACGGTTATCCCCCATCACGAAGTATTCACCTTTAGGCACGGTAAACTCAAAGTCATAGATAGGTCGTTCCCCCATCACCAAAATATCATGTTCAACGCCGACAAGGTTCTCATGGCGCTGAAAGGCACCCGTCATCCGCGCACCACCTCCAGTACCAACATAGCGCCCAATATCAAATTGTTCCGCTAGGAGGCCATTCACATAGAGCGTCTTATTGCGGTAGGCGATGTGATCACCCGCGACCCCAACCACCCGTTTAATGTAATCAATTTTGGGATCTTCTGGATAACGGAATACGATAACATCGCCACGAGCAGGATCGCTGATTTCAATAATTTTTTTATTTAACACCGGTAGACGCAATCCATAGGCAAATTTATTGACCAGAATAAAGTCACCTACCAACAACGTCGGCATCATCGAGCCTGAGGGAATGCGAAACGGCTCTGCAACAAAGGAGCGAATGACCAAAACAATCAAGACAATCGGGAAAAATGATTTTGATAGTTCAACAAGATAGGGTTCTTGAACTTTAATTGTCGGATCCTTCTGTTTTGCTCGTTTTGGAGCCCACAAGAGGTGATCGAGCAACCAGATTAGGCCTGTAATTGCGGTAATCAATACCAAGAATGCGGGGAAATCAAAATTCATCTATTTTTTACTCCCAC
>JAOTST010000078.1 GCA_029864785.1 Chromatiales bacterium
GATGAAGCGATAACAACAAAAATGTTAAAGCGGCTGCCCGCTCTTCTTCTGGCGCTGCTCTGGGCATGGCCATCATTAGCGGCACCGCCTGTCAGCGAAAAAATTATATTTCTCAATCCAGATGGACGCAGCGCCTACTACTACGACACCTCTCGTTCTGACTCCAGCGAATACAACCTGCTGTTTGATAAGCACCCAAATCAGGAACTTGATGAACACTTAAAAAATTATCTCTACATCTATCCCAATGAACACAAATGGGATACCCACAGCAAACCGGGGTACGACTCGCTCCACTTTAACCAGGGGAGCTTCGCCTTTCTCCATAAAACATCTTTTGAGCACGCCATCCACGTCGATAAAAACAGCATCTACACCTATACCAATGCAGAAAATCCCAATAGCGATACTCAAACCAATTATGGTTTCTGGAACTCTCCCGATAACTTTCACCACTTTACCTACACTTGGATATTCCCCCCCAATTTTGAAATTGTTGACTACAAAAGCAATCGCAATGGTGATTGGGAGATCCGTGGAAATACCCTCTCCTATTTCGGGACAGACGTAAATAATCTGATCTTTACAATTCGTTATCGCCCGGCCATGCACGCCACCTTTGAAGCGATCTCCAAGGCCATTGAACCGAGTATGGACGTTGAAGTTCGTCAGGATGTTAAAGGGGTAAAGGTCACCTTGAGCGCCACCCTACTGTTCCCGCCCGGCTCAACCAAGGTGAGTAATTTTGGACGTAAAATCATCAATGACCTCGCCAAATCACTGATAGGTAAAGAGACCCTGATTATTGTTGAAGGCCACACCGACAACATACCAATTCGCAGTAGCCTGAAAGAAAAATATCAGTCCAACTGGGAACTCTCCGCCAATCGCGCCACCTCAATTATTCATATAATGATCAGCGCAGGCATCAAGCCAAAACGATTAGAGGCGCACGCCTTTGGTGCTACCCGTCCTATCGCATCAAATAAAACCGATAAAGGACGGAGTCGTAATCGGCGCATTGAAATCTTAATCAGAGAGGCCAATAGCTAGCCTGCTGTTAAACTAAAAAAGGGACAATAATGTACGAACTATGGATTATCATATTGATACATCAACTAATCTTTCAAGGAATGTTCGTAACAAAAAACATCATTCTTGCTAAAAAAATAGGAGAAAGTATTAGAGGAAAAAATATTGAGGCAACGATTGCATCCTCTTTTTTCGGCTTTTTTATTGTCACCTCACTTGTCATTGGCTTATTCAAGCCCTCTTTCGCAGAACTTCATCTCGTCAGCAGTTCCGTTGCCACAACCATTGGTATTGTGCTTATTTTACTAAACCTTGTTATCTCAGCGACATCTTTAGTCAATCTTCGAGACTCATGGCGAGTAGGTGTTTTAGAGGGTCAAAAAACCGAATTGGTTACATCGGGAATCTACCGATTTTCACGAAATCCCTATTTTGCATCCTACTTCACCCTGTTTGTAGCATATACCGTTATGACACAAAGTCTGATACTCCTAGCGCTCTCTATCATCGGATTTTTGGTGACCCACAAAATGGTGCTAAAAGAAGAGGCATACCTATCCTCTGCACATGGTGTGGACTATGAAAACTATAAAAATAGCGTTCCACGTTATTTAATCGTATAAACTCACAAAACAGTTTTCCAAATCATTAAACAATCAATACTTAGCCACGGAGAAGATAATGTCTGAATCGTACCAAGGTAGTTGTCACTGCGGAGCGATCCGCTTTTCGTTTGTCGGTAAAGCGATCGAAAAAGGAATTCGCTGTAACTGCTCCGTCTGTTCACGCAAAGGGGCTATGATGTCGATAGAGGCCATTCCACAGGACGACCTGCACATCGAGGCAAAAGATGGCACACTGGGGCTCTACCAGTTTGGCGACAAAACCGCGAAGCACTACTTCTGCAAAGAGTGCGGCATCTACCCCTTTCACGAGACGGCCAGACAACCCGGCCACTTGCGCGTTAATCTAGGTTGTATAGATGGGGTTGATACCTTTGCACTGGAGTATGATGTTTTTGATGGAAAGCATTTATTGTAATCAAGGTGATCGTTACAAGCGGTTCCGATTTTTGGAATTTTATAATGAAACCCAGCTTAATTCATCACGTTGTATCAAAAGGGATTATTATGGATTTATTTGAACATAAATATTTAACTCCACGGTTCCGAAAGTATCTGCTTGGTAACTGTTATGTTTATTAAGGGAAGAACATGAGGCCAAGTGAAGAGTATGTGTTAAGTACTTTAGTAGACCAATTTGGTGGTCGATACATTGAAGGAGAAGATCCTCCAGATGGCTACATTCTTAACGGTGACAAGCGGATTGCTGTAGAGGTATCAACTTTGGTTGAAAATATTCAAGGAGAAAATGGAAAGCAATATTCCCGAATGAACGATGATGCCCCTGCTCAGAACCTAGCAAAAAAAATTGAGTCTGACATAGAGAATAATATCCCTGAAGGGATGCATGTATTTCTTACTATATGCGCACCCATAAAAAAAATTAAGAAAACTCAAACTTTGGTCGGAAATGAAATCATAACTATGATTCAAACAGGTGTTTTTAAATTAGAACGGGAATTCTTTGGTAACGACATATCTATAAATATTTTTACAGGATGGGGCGATTATACTCCTAAGGTAGGATTGGCAATATCAAATAGATATTCCTCGGATAATCTTGGCAAAAACACGAAGATAATGTTAAGCGAACGGATTGAAATCAAAAATAAAAAACGAAATGTACAGCCAAATAATTCTGAATATTGGTTAGCACTTTTCAACGATTATTGGATTGCAAATGAAGAATCCTACCAATTAGCATATAAAAATTTAAATATTGAACACAACTTCGATAAAATCCTAATCGTCAACGGTAATAGGCAGGCATATGTGCTACATAAAACATAACAATTGAATTAAATGTGTAAAAAAATTTCACCCATCATCATAGTGTCGACTATTTAATATTTGGATAAACATATGAACAATCTTAAAAATTCAAGCTGTAAAGCGTTAGTTATCGTTGAAGATATTGGGCTGCTGATTATTGCCGTCGCAACAGTCATCGCCATGGGCTTTGAAGTGGTATCTATGTTTAAAGCGATGTCGGTAACGCTGGCAGATCTCTTGCTATTTTTTATATACCTTGAAGTATTGGCCATGGTTGGAATATACCTTAAGTCAGGAAAACTGCCTGTTCGGATGCCGCTCTATATCGCTATCGTCGCGGTAGCTCGTTACATGATTCTTGATATGAAAAATTTAGATACGTTTAGGGTACTTGGCCTTTCCGGTGTAGTTTTAATTCTAACCATCGCTATTCTTGCGATTCGATATGGTCATACTAAATTCCCCTATGACGATAAGGATGAGAGTTAGCAGACTCACTCGTAAAAGACCCTTTCAATACGGCAAAAGAGAGCCTACTTCTATAAGGTTCAAAATTCCCTCTATCGACTGGCATTGCAAACGCCTACACCGCTGAGCCAGCCGCCATAAATACCCTACTGTTTATGGCGTTGAAAAACACCATTTCAGACTACATTTGTCAGGAATGAACTCATTCAACCAACTCAATTTCACTAACAGCTTCGCCTCGCTTCCTGAGACATTCTATTCGCACGTCACGCCATCGCTGTTAAAGAATAGTCATCTGGTCGCCTTCAACAACACTGCGGCCAGCCTGCTGGATCTTGATAATGATGACCAAAATAGGGAGTCATTACTCCCCTTTTTAAGCGGTGAACGCGTTCAGAAGGACTCCAAACCCATCGCCATGCTCTACTCCGGGCACCAGTTTGGCGGCTACTCGCCCCAATTGGGAGATGGACGTGCCATGATGCTCGGTGAGGTAACCAACAAGAGCGGCGAGAAGTGGGAGCTACAGCTCAAGGGTTCGGGGCAGACCCCCTACTCTCGTGGTGCCGATGGTCGCGCCGTGCTGCGTTCGACAATTAGAGAGTATCTCTGTAGTGAGGCGATGCACGCATTGGGGATTCCGACCACACGTGCACTCTCTATTACCGGCAGTGATGAGGAGGTCTATCGCGAGAGTATCGAAAAAGGGGCAATGTTGTTACGCATGGCACCGAGCCATGTGCGCTTCGGTTCGTTTGAGATCTTTTACCATCGTCAGCAGTATCAAGAGATTCAAACCCTCGCCAACTATATTATTGAACACCACTATCCCCAGCTCCTCGACATCACCGAGCCCAATGAGCGCTACCTCGCCCTGTTTGAGGCCGTCATGACCCGCACTGCCCGCATGATCAGTCAGTGGCAGCAGGTCGGTTTCTCTCACGGGGTGATGAATACCGACAACATGTCAATTTTGGGGCTCACACTCGACTACGGCCCTTACGGATTTATGGATGAGTACGATGCCGGTTATATCTGTAACCATTCAGACACCTATGGCCGTTACGCCTTTGACCAACAGCCGAAAATTGGAAAATGGAATTTAGGGCGTCTCGCTCAGGCGATGTTGCCGCTATTTGATGAAACGCCCAAAATCGCGGCCGAAAAGGTCAATGCACTGTTACCCAAATACGATGAGATATTCCAGCAACACTATCTCAATGGTATGCGAGCTAAACTGGGGCTGACTGACGCACACGATGATGATGAGTCAATCATCGATGAGTTGTTAGAGATGATGCAGCAGAGCCATGTCGACTTTACCAATCTGTTTCGTTCATTAAGCCAGTTCGATCCACACGATTTGGAAAACAATCATCTATTGCGTGATCAATTTGTAGATCGTGAGCGCTTTGATTTGTGGGCAAAATTCTACGCGCTCCGTATTGTGACTGAGGCGCGTGATAAATCTGAGCGCAAGCTGTCAATGGAGAAGGTTAATCCAAAATATGTATTGCGTAACCATCTGGTTCAGCGTGCTATTGAGCTGGCTGAGGCGGGTGATTACACCGAGATTCATCGTCTGCATGAAATATTGAACCACCCATTTAGTGAACAGACTTTACCTTCTTACTACGCCACGCCGCCTCCTGAGGAGAGTGAGCGGATTGTGGTCAGTTGCTCTTCATAAATCGGTAAAAACAGAAGTGTCGCAGCTAATTGCAGTGGTTAAGTCACGTTCTTTGATTTAAAAAATGGAACGTATTTCTTATCTTCGATAAGAATATGATTTCCGAACCACTCATATAAATATTTCAAAATATTTTCTGGCGCATTTTGATGATGATTCATTACCGCTATAGAGAATTCACCAATATTTCCCATAAATTCTGAGTGTTCAGCTTTGTGATGCTCAAGATCTGGATACCCATGTGTCTCTAACAACTGCTCCTCAAAATCAAGATGTGATTTTGTATATTCATGCATCTCGGCTAGCACATCTGACACAGCTTCTGAATCAACAGACGACTGCGAGGCAACCGCCAGCTTATTAATTATTTCGATTAAATTTTTGTGCTGATCATCCAGCGCAGTAACACCCACACTAAAATCGTCAGACCACGTTATTTTTTTCGTATCCATTATTGATCCACACTCATTCCCACAAGCTCACTGAGCCGACCATCTTCGACGACAATATGCCTAACTAACCACTCCTTCAGGTATGTGATCATATCGAACTGCGCGGTGAGCGGATTAATGTGGAGCTCGTCATAAAATGTCTTGAGCTTGCTTTCAAAATGTTGATGCTGATGTTTTTGATGTTCAAGCTCTGCAAAACCATAATGATCCATCATTTTCTCTTCCGCACGAAAATGAATTTGCGCATATTGGCTCAACCCATGTAGTACCCGTGCTACCTCACGTGCACCATGCTTATCGGTAATTACACGATGAAGTTTGTTGACTAAATCAAAGAGGTACCGATGATGTTCATCAATAATATCAATGCCTATGCTAAATGAGTCATTCCAGCTAACCCACTCATCTTTACTCGTTTTTATGGCCGGGAGAGATAAGACCCTGTTCGGATCGATGACCTCGTCACTATAGAGCTCTTTAATACGCAAAATATCTGGAAGAGCATCATGAAAAGCGATAACTGCATCAGGATCAAACTTTCCTCCAGACTCCTGCTGAATATAGTCTGTTGCTTCTTTAAGTTCCCAAGCCTCTTTGTATGTACGTTTAGAGACAAGCGCATCAAAAACATCCGCAATAGAACAGATTCTCCCAAATAGGGGGATCTCCTCGCCTTTCAGTCCATATGGGTATCCCGTACCATCCCAATGCTCATGATGAGTTAGTGCGATCTCTCTTGCTGCATTAATTAAAGTATCCTTTCCATCTAAAAGGTCGCCGCCAATATTGGTGTGCGACTTCATGGTTTCAAACTCATTCTTATTGAGTTTACCCGGTTTAAGTAAAATGGCATCACTGATCCCTATCTTGCCAACATCGTGCATGGATGCCGCGATCGTCAGTTGCTCACGATCTTCTTCGGATAGACCCATAGCCTTTGCGATGGCGGCTGAATAGTGGGTCATACGCATCACATGCAGACCTGTTTCGTTATCACGATACTCTGACGCTGTACCTAAACGCCTGATCGCATCTGCACGAGACTCTTCAAGTTCTAATTCCCGAATACTTAGCGCTTCGTTGACAATGTATCGAGAAACAACACCGGAGACGACATGGCTAATATTCGTCATGAAATCTAACGTTTCTGCATCAGGTTCCCAATCAGAGTCAATGCACAGGATGATCATTCCCATTTCACTCTTACCATCAAATAGTGGTAGAACGAGCAAGCTAGCATTTTGTTTATCTGCCCATGACTCCCCCATCTCAGAGGATAGAGAAGTTAAATAAGCCTTGTCTCTAAAAGCGGGGGTAATACCATCAAGCGCATCCATAAAAGGAACTGGTACATCCTCCTCTCCTAATCCGTGCTGGGCCACCTGCACCAACTCATTACGAGGGTTGCACAAAAATATGACTCCATTCGGTTTAACAAATATTTCAGGGATATTATTAAACAGGATGCTGAGCTAATTGAGCAATTCATCTAAATCTGCACTATCTTTTCCAACAGAGG
>JAOTST010000395.1 GCA_029864785.1 Chromatiales bacterium
CAAAATGATCAACCCCACTAAGAGCAAGAAACAGCTAAAGGATGCTATCCAGCAGTTCAGCGCTCAACTGCAGGAACTTGAGAATTATGAGAAAAGCAGCGCGATCACTGAACTACAAAAGAAAAAAAACATCAACTTAAAAGAGAGGCTTCATAAGGTATCTGTTATCTGGGAACGGGTTCAAGAGATTACCAAAAAAGAGGTTATGCGTTCCCGCGCTGAAGATCTGCATCAACTTATTGGATCGCTACTAAAGGCATCACACAAGGTTGTAATTGATATTCAATCTCTATCTGATCATTCGACAAGTGAACTTATTAATATTTCTGGACGACAGCGTATGCTTGTTTTACGCCTCTCCAGTCTCTACATTCTAAAAAGCTGGGGATTTGACGATCCGAAATATAAGAAAGAATATGAGAAAACCATTCTCGATTATCGTGCGGCACTAGATAAATTAAGGGCATCCCCCGTCAACACAAAAAAAATTGATAATGCTCTTTTTAAACTTGAAAAATATTTCAAAATGTTTGAAAACAGTCGCTCTATGAATGTGAGCGCGCCCTCAATGATTCGACGCACCGCAGATAGAATGGTAATCATGATGGAGGCTGTTACTAAGTTCTATCAAGTTCAGGTGGAAATTTCCAAGCTTTAATCACAGTACTTGTACTTTTTATCACCTTCCTTTCTAAGGAGTACAAAATAAGACAGCTGATGACACTAAGGTGAGATCGGAGAATTTTCCCTAACGCTCCTATCCTTTGCCTTCCCTTTCAACTTCTCTATCTACAACGCGGTAATCTTCACATTCATAAGGAATCGTAAATGTAACGATAGTTCCTCCTCCATCTCTATTTTTTGCTGAAATAGTTCCACCATGCCCATTGATGATCGCTTTGCAGATCGCTAGCCCCAAACCGGTACCTCCTGCTCCCGTTGTGCTCGTGCTAGATTGACTGAACTTATCAAAGACCAGTTCCAGCTCAGCTTTGGGTATTCCTATCCCTTCATCAGAGACGGAGAGAGAAATCGCGGGTCTGGGCGTAGCGCTTTTATCCTTTGACTCAAGCTCACCCTCTCCATAGCGGATCTCAATGCCCGATCCCTCTGAAGAAAATTTAATGGCATTAGATAACAGATTGGCAATCACTCGATGAATTTTTGCTACATCAAAATTAGCCCCCGTGGCGATAGATGTGGGAATAACCTCTACCCGAATAGACTTTTCATCTGCCTCATCACTAAACTCTGTTACTGCATTTTTCACAACCATGCTCAGGTTGCTCTGCTGCCAGTAATACTCTTCTTTTCCAGCATCAAACCTAGAGAGTTCAAGCAGGTTATTTAAAAGATTCATCAAGCGTTGTCCACTCCCATGAATCCCCAAAAAATATTCATGAAGATCTGCTTCAGATGCACGCCCAATCCTTTTATCTCCCAATGTGGCGTAACTCAATATACCGTGCATCGGCGTACGTAATTCGTGGGACATATTGGCCAAAAATTCACTCTTGGCATAGTTAGCTACCTCAGCAGCCTCTTTTGCCTTTATCAGCTCGCTCTCTCGCCGGTTAAGGGCATCGATATTTGCCTGTAGATTCCCAGCCATCTGATTGATGCTGCGAGCAAGAATATTAATCTCATTCTTTGATTCAATAACTGAACTTTTTTGATCCTCCGAAACACTTCCCGTCAGATTGATGCGGTGAGAAATATTCCCCGCTGAGAGTTCACCCATACCTGCCAGAATAAGGTTCATTTTTCCCCCAACCATGAAGAAATTCCTGAAAAATATAACCGTTAAGGCGATAACAACCAATCCAAGAAGAATAGATAGCCTCATCAAAAAATTAGCATTAATCTCTTTCTCTTCAATCTTCTCAAGGGCAAGCTCACCCACCATATTGGAAATCGTAAGCGCACTATTGATCGCCTCTGTCGACACCTCAATCCATAAGCCACTGTCGATGGGATATTTAGGAAGCGTATCGCTATCCACCGCCCCTCTACTGGCCGAGTAAATTTTATTGCGCAACGCTCCCCAGCTTCCTAGAAACAGTCGCTCAAAATCTTCTATCACCTCTTTCAGTTCAGAAGGGGTTAATGGACTGCCCTTTAACAATGATATCTGACGTGTCGCCAGATCCACATTACTGCGATAACGGTTAAGTACGCTTATCTCATATGAAGAAAATGCTCTACCCGATGCAATAACATTTCCGATGACGCCTC
>JAOTST010000396.1 GCA_029864785.1 Chromatiales bacterium
GAGGATCATGTTGCGGTCGCCATCGCCATCGGACGCGGCACCAAAGTCGGGACCATTTTCACTATAGAGATCATCAACCAGTGCCTTGGCGTGAACTAGATTGGGATCGGGATGACCACCGCCAAAGTCAGAAAGGGGGGTGCCATTGATAATGGTGTCTGCCTGGGCACCCAATCGTTTTTCAAAGATCTCGGTCGCATAGGGGCCGGTCACCGCATGCATCGCATCGAAGCGCATGGTGTGCCCCTTCGACAGCCACGCCTTGATGGCACCAAAGTCAAAGATGGTCTCCATCAGGTCGACATAATCGACGATGGGATCAAATATCTCGATCTCCAGTTCTCCTAACTGCTGGGTACCGATAGCCGTGAGGTCAACGGGATCGGCTTCAACGGTTATATAGCTCTTGATCGATTGACTGTAGTCATAGATTGCTTCGGTAATGGTCTCAGAGGCGGGGCCGCCGTGATGACCATTATATTTAATGCCAAAGTCACCCTCAGGGCCTGCGGGATTGTGGCTCGCAGATAGGATCAGCCCACCCTCAGCACCATATTTACGAATCACCGCTGAGGCGGCAGGTGTGGAGAGGATGCCGTTCTGCCCGATCATCACTTTTTTAACGCCGTTGGCGGCGGCCATACGGATAATGGTCTGGATTGCTGTATCGTTATAGAAGCGACCGTCACCGCCAATAATCAGTGTCCCTCCAGCAAGCTCCTTTAGGGTCTCAAAGATCGACTGAACGTAGTTTTCCAGATAATTTGGCTGCTGCATTTGAACTACTTTTTTGCGCAGGCCAGATGTGCCGGGGCGCTGATCATCGAAGGGTGTGGTGGTGACGGTGCTGATTTCCATCTGTGAAGTCCTTAAATTCATGAAAGAGGCTTGAAAGCGAAGGACAATAACCCCACTCTCTATGCCACTGTTACTTACTATTTTAACCGTTTTAACCGATTAGAGAAGGAATTGAAAACCCATGAGCGTTGATGCCCACAAAGAGACCCTAGGTTTTGCCACCGAAACGAAGCAACTGCTTCACCTGATGATCCACTCACTCTACTCAAATAAAGAGATCTTCATGCGTGAATTGATCTCTAACTCCTCGGATGCGTGTGACAAGCTCCGTTTTGAGGGACTTTCAGATGATGCGCTCTATGAAGATGACCACGAGCTTAAGATCCGCGTTGATTTTAACAAAGAGTCCAACACCCTGACCCTCACCGACAACGGTATCGGCATGAGCCGTGAAGAGGTGATCGAGAATCTGGGCACCATCGCCCGTTCGGGTACCCGCGCCTTCCTCGATAATATGAGCGGCGACCAGCAGAAGGATGCCAATCTCATCGGTCAGTTCGGTGTCGGTTTCTACTCCAGCTTTATCGTCGCCGATAAGGTGACGGTCACTACCCGTCGTGCCGGACTCACCTCCGAGCATGGTGTGCGTTGGGAGTCGGCAGGTGAGGGTGATTATGAGTTAGAGAATGTTGAGATGGCGGCGCGTGGGACCGAAATTGTTCTGCATCTGCGTGATGACAGCACAGAGTTTGCCGATGGTTGGCGACTGCGTTCAATCATCAGCAAATACTCCGACCATATCACCCTGCCGATTGTGATGACCAAGGAGGAGGCACCCTCTGCCGAAGATGATAAGGAGAAGGACGAAACCGTCATCCCTGAAGATGAGACCGTCAATAAGGCATCTGCACTCTGGAGCCGCGATAAGAGCGATATCTCTGATGATGAGTACAGCGAATTTTATAAGCACATCTCGCACGACTTTGAGGAACCTCTGGCACATAGTCACAGTCGCGTAGAGGGTAAGACCGAGTACACCTCTCTGCTCTATATTCCCAAGCGCGCCCCATTTGATCTCTGGGACAGAGAACAGAAGCACGGCATCAAGCTTTATGTGAAGCGTGTCTTTATTATGGACGATGCCGAGCACCTGATGCCCAACTATCTGCGTTTTGTGCGTGGTGTGATCGATTCCAGCGACCTACCACTCAACGTCTCACGTGAGATTTTACAACACAACAAG
This sequence comes from Chromatiales bacterium, assembly GCA_029864785.1. Taxonomy (GTDB): domain Bacteria; phylum Pseudomonadota; class Gammaproteobacteria; order Thiohalomonadales; family Thiohalomonadaceae; genus JAOTST01. The sequence continues at coordinate 2,042 of JAOTST010000396.1, forward strand.
CTGATCGATTCGATGAAGTCTGGCTCGGTTAAAAAGGTACTGGGTCTATTGGAAAAAATGGCCAAGAATGATGCAGAGCAGTATGCCGTGTTCTGGGAGCAGTTTGGTAAGGTGATGAAGGAAGGTCCTGGTGAGGACTTCGCCAATAAGGAGCAGATTGGAAAACTGCTGCGTTTTGCTTCAACCCATACCG
>JAOTST010000397.1 GCA_029864785.1 Chromatiales bacterium
GACCCTGCTGCATTGGAGTTTTTTAGGCCGCAACTTGAAAGGCTCAATGCATTGATTAACACATAACGTATGTTATACGGATACCTTAAATAAGGTGATATGCGGATTCCGCATATCACCTTATTTAAGGTCATCGTGTTGTTTTTCATGATCCATGTCCTATACTCCCTATTGTTCGTATGGTTATAGCATGGATAGTGAGAACTCGCAATGATAGACAATTCGCTTCATATTGATTCAGAACCGGTCGCGCGATTTTGGGATAAATATATAGAAGTTCTTTCAAAACAGGGTGTTAAAGAGTCTTCGCAGCGTTGGTATGTGAAGCGTGTTGAACAGTATATTCAGCACTTTCCTGATGAGCGATTGCAGTCACATAGTGCTGAGCATGTGGCTGACTATTTTACTCAAATGGGTCGTGATGGAGGGCTTTCTGATTGGCAATTTCGTCAACTTGTCGGTGCTATACGGATTCTATTTTGTGATTTTATTAAACATGACCTCTGTTCTGCGGTTGATTGGAAATACTGGTCTGAGGCATCTAAACGTTTGTCGCCAACGCATTTCACGCTTGCTCGTGAGGCGGTTAATCACGTTAAAGATGATAAGAGAGACGTAGATAGTTCTGGTGAAGATATTCGGTTACGTTTTGATGATGCGTTGACTCGGTTGGTTGCAGATATTCGGCAGCGTGGTTATTCGATAAGCACTGAGCAGAGTTATGGGCAGTGGGTGGTTCGGTTTTTAGCTTTCAGCTCCCCTGAGTCACTTGAGGAGATTGCTTCTGCGGATGTTTTGGCCTTTCTGGAGCATCTGGTTATGAAGCGTAATGTTTCTGCGAGTACGCAAAGTCAGGCACTGAACGCGATTCAATTCTTTTTTAAATCGGTACTTGAAAGGGATGTGGGGGAGCTAGGCGATTTTGCTCGCTCAAAACGCCCTAAACGTTTACCGACGGTACTGGCTCCGCAAGAGGTTAATGCATTGTTAGATGCGCTGGATGGTGTTCACTATCTAATGGCCTCGCTTCTCTACGGAACGGGGATGCGGTTAATGGAGTGTATTCGGTTACGCGTTCAGGATATCGATTTTCCCTATCAGCAGATCCATGTCCGAAATGCGAAGGGGAAGAAGGATCGTGTTGTTCCGTTACCACGTAAATTGGCGCAGCCATTACGTGATCAGCTGGCGAAGGCTGAGACGCTTCATCAGGAGGATCTGGATAATGGTTTTGGCGAGGTCTTTATGCCGGATGCCTTGGCGAGAAAATATCCCAAGGCATCGCGTGAATGGATTTGGCAGTATGTTTTCCCTAGTGGACGTATATCGGTGGATCCGCGAAGTGGTAAACAGCGACGGCATCATCTGGATGAGTCGAGTCTGCAAAAGATGATTAAGCGAAAGGCGCGCGAGATTGGGATCACCAAGCGGGTTACGAGCCATACGTTGCGCCACTCTTTTGCGACACACATGTTGGAGAATGGATATGACATTAGGACGGTGCAGGAGTTGCTTGGACATGCGGATGTTTCGACGACGATGATTTACACTCATGTACTCAACAAGGGTGGACATGGTGTGCGTAGCCCGCTTGATTAATATGAATAAAACAGTGTTTACAATTCCCAATCTACTCAGCATTTTTCGTCTGGTAGCCGCTCCATTTCTGCTTTATCTCGCATGGATAGGGGAGGCGGAGCTGTTTCTAATTCTGTTGGCCACTTCATTGGTATCCGATGCCTTTGATGGATTCCTCGCCCGACGCTGGCATCAGGAGTCTGAGCTAGGTGTTCGTCTCGATAGTTATGGGGATCTTGCAAATTACATGTTGGTGCCACTCTGTGCATGGTGGCTATGGCCCGAGATTATTAGTCAGGAGTTTATCCTCTTCTGGTTGGTGGTCGCCAATTTTACGGTTCCGCTGATTATTGGTTTGGTTAAGTTTAGGATGGTTCCTAGCTACCACACCTGGTTGGCAAAATTTGCGGCGGTGATTATGGTTCCTTCGATCTATCTGCTGTTTCTTGAGATCACGCCATGGCCTTTCAGGATTGCTGCTATGATCCAGCTCTTTATGGCCGTTGAGGAGATTGCCATCACTCTCTATCTCAAACAGCCAGAGAGTAATGTGAAAACTATTTGGCATCTTGTTAACAAGTATAAAACTCAAACTTAAAGACCAATATGACTGAAACAAAATATGACTCGATCCGCCCAATTCGGTGGGACGAT
>JAOTST010000398.1 GCA_029864785.1 Chromatiales bacterium
GCAACCGAATCCGCGATACCAGCAATGCCCGCACTCTGACCTGTGGTCGGTACATTGTGATCAGGGGTTGCGACCACAGAATCTTTGCGCCACGGTTGGCGCCCCGCGAGACGCAGCCCCTCGAATGCCTGAGGAGAAGTGACTTCATGGACTAAGTGACGATCGATATAAAGCAGCGCGGTACCATCCTCTTCGGTGCGTACCACGTGGGAGTCCCACAATTTGTCATATAACGTTCTAGCCATCTTTTTACTCCTTCTCTGCGATCAATCTATCGCCAACTCTTGATTTGTGGAGCTAATATAAATAGAGTCCACCTATTACACAAATCTATATTTTTTATATATTGGATTCCAATTTGGAATGAGCGAGCACGTTATGGAGATTACCGCACTTAAGGCCTTTATCGCCGTTGCCGAGAATAGTTCTTTCTCGATTGCGGCAGATAAGATATTTATCACCCAACCTGCGATCAGTAAACGGATCGCCATCCTGGAATCACAACTCAGCACCTCTCTGTTTGACCGTATTGGTCGCCAGATCCAGCTCACCGAGGCGGGTCGCGCCCTGCTGCCCCGCGCCCTGAAGATTATTAATGAGGTGGACGATAGCCGCCGCGCCATCGCCAACCTCTCCCACAAGATCGAAGGAAAACTCAGTATCGGAACCAGTCATCATATTGGACTGCACCGCCTTCCTCCGGTGCTACGTGAATATATCCAGCGCTATCCCGATGTGGAACTCGACCTGAACTTTATGGATTCAGAAGAGGCGTGTCGCGCAGTAGAGCGTGGAGAAGTCGAGCTTGGCATCGTCACCCTCCCGCTCAATCCCAATGAGCATCTCAACCTGATGCCCGTTTGGAAAGATAGGCTCCAGCTCATTACTGGTAAGGATCATCCATTTGTCGGACGAAAAATGATTAAAATTGAAGAGCTTGCACAGCACCCTGCCATTCTACCGGCCTCCGGTACCTACACGCGCCAGTTGGTGGAAAATGCCTTCGCTAAATGCGGCATCACTCCCAAATCGGTCATCGATACCAACTATCTAGAGACGATCAAAATGCTTGTTTCTGTCGGCATGGGCTGGAGCATTCTGCCGACAAGTATGTTGGATAAGACTATAGTCAGTTACGAGGTCGAGCCCTTTAATATCTCTCGGCAACTAGGTAGCGTTACTCATGTGCGCTATACCCTCTCTAATGCCGCTGTAGCGATGCAAGAGATGATCAAGCAAACTCATGACTAAAAATTCTAAAGAGTATATTCCCGGTATTTTGGCTCGATGGTATGCCTCACCACTCGATCCACAGCAAGCCGAAGAGCTAAAAAAAAGTGCCGTACTTCGTCGAAAACAGGCCATTACGCGCAGTCCCGAACGGGGCGCTATTAGCCGTACCGCGATACTCATGGAGGCGGTGGCCGATTTCTGGCTAACCGGCGAACTATCCAGCCAACTCGATTCTCCCTCATCGCCTTTACAAAAATCGAGTCACGGAAAAATTCTCGCCCAGACAATTCGTGGGCAGTTACTCATCAGTCGACAAATTGAAGGTGGGTTAGCGGATCTAAAAGAGAGCTTTAAACTAGCCGCGCCCCTTCTAAAAGCAGATGACTACTTTCTATTAATGGAACGCTATAAGCATTTTGAAACCTTACCATTAACCAAAAACGCCCAATCTGTAAAAACGGAATATGAACTGCTCAATTTAGGTGGTGTCATCAAAAAATTACGACAAGGGATCTCAAGTAAGCTCAAGCATGACCCGACAGATATCTATGGTTAGCCCTGCTCTCAAAATATGCTGATCGAACGATCCGTTATTACGGTAGAAACTACCGTTTTCTCTTCTTTATCCTCAATATTAGTGACAAAGATCACAGTATTAATGAAAGCAATACTCTAAATTTATTTTCTCACCTTTATGTCTCAAAATAAGGATATAATGCGGTCGGAATTTTACTATTGAAGAAAGGACTCTGCAAAAAATGAAGATGATTTCCCTCCCCCTTATTCTCTCTCTTTTACTATCGACACCTCTCCTCTTAAGCTCTACCGAAGCGGTCGCAAAAATATCGTCTATTTCTGATGCCATTAATAAATCGGGACGACAGAGAATGTTAACTCAACGCATCCTCAGCTCTTATTATCAAGTAGGCAAAATGATCAGCCCCACTAAGAGCAAGAAACAGCTAAAGGATGCTATCCAGCAGTTCAGCGCT
>JAOTST010000399.1 GCA_029864785.1 Chromatiales bacterium
CTCTGTGCCGCTGGTAGTTGCCGGAATTTTTCTCATCTCTATTGCCTACCGACGGAGCTAATCGATGCAGCAATATCTTGATCTGATGCAACATGTCCTCAATAACGGAACTAAAAAAGAGGATCGTACCGGTACCGGTACGGTGAGTGTTTTTGGACACCAAATGCGCTTTAATCTGGCCGATGGTTTTCCGGTGGTCACCACCAAAAAATTGCATCTGCGCTCGATTATCCATGAGTTGCTCTGGTTTCTAAAAGGCGATACCAACATCGCTTATCTCAAAGAGAATGGAGTGCGCATATGGGATGAGTGGGCTGATGAAAAGGGTGAACTTGGGCCGGTTTATGGTTCGCAGTGGCGCTCATGGCCTACCCCTAGTGGTGGTCATATTGATCAGATCGCTCAGGTCGTTGAGCAGATTAAGAATAATCCTGATTCACGCCGTATTATTGTGAGCGCATGGAATGTTGCTGAGGTCGAGAATATGGCGTTGCCGCCCTGCCACGCATTCTTTCAGTTTTATGTGGCCGATGGAAAGCTGTCGTGCCAGCTCTATCAGCGTTCAGCCGATATCTTTCTTGGTGTGCCTTTTAATATAGCCTCTTATGCACTGCTGACGATGATGATGGCTCAGGTGTGTGGACTTGAAGTGGGTGACTTTGTTCATACGCTTGGTGATGCACACCTCTATTCAAACCACCTAGAACAGACAGAGCTACAGCTCTCGCGTGCTCCCTATCCGCTTCCGACGATGAAGCTTAATCCTGAGGTCAATGATATTTTTGATTTCACCTTTGATGATTTTGAATTGGTTGGTTATGAGTCGCATCCACATATTAAGGGTGCCGTGGCTGTCTAATGCTTATTTCGCTAATCTGGGCAATGGATGAGAATGGCTTGATTGGGGTTGATAACTCCTTGCCCTGGAAGCTGCCCGCCGATATGCAGTGGTTTCGTAAAAATACCCTGGGCAAGCCCATCGTTATGGGGCGTAAAACATTTGAATCATTTGGAGGTAGGGCTCTGCCACAGCGCACCAATATTGTTATTACTCGGGATCAAAACTATCAGGTTGAGGGTGCCGTAATCGTTCACTCAATTGATGAGGCGATTGCCGCCGCCGAGGATGTAGCAGAGCTGATGGTGATTGGCGGCTCATCATTCTATGAACAGATGCTGCCACAGGCCGACAGGCTCTATGTCACTCGAGTGCATGGTGAGTTTGACGGGGATGCATGGTTCCCTGAAGTCGACTGGTCTCAGTGGAAGGAGAGCAATCGAGCTACCTCAGAGATCGATGATAAAAATAGTTACCCCTGTAGTTTTGTTGAGTACCAGCGAAAGTAGTTTGTGTAGTTTGAGCAATGCTTTTTAAATGATGAAAGCTTCATACTAACGTTTATGCGTTGGCCTGTTCGATGCCTTGTGACTGCATCCAAACGGTAATTTCTTCGATACAACAGAGACCTCGTGGGTTGCTCTTATTGCAGAAGCATGGTCTCTCGGCCATCTTCTCTTCTATCTGTTTAAGCACTGAAGAGTTTCCTGATATTTGATGCTCATTTATCACATCCCCTTTAGTGATCTTGAAGCAGTAACAGAGCGGAGTCTCTTTTGAAGGATCTTTACAGGTAACTCGGTTGATAAGCTGTTCTGTTATAAAGTGTTGCGCATCAATGCTGTTGAAATAGACACAGTCACACTGCGGATTTTCACAGAAAAAATATTCGCTACGTTCGTGGAGATCACTACGAAATTGTGTGCGAAGAGTGTGGCGTGGGGTTATTGAATCAATCGGTTGCCCTGGCTGTTTGCATACTGGACAGGCTGAGGGTGAACAGGTTTCTCTATCGGTATTGGTTGAGCTACAGCACGACATTTGCAATAACCGCCTTCAGTTATTTTCCGGTCTACTTTGGCCTGGACACTCATAACCAATAAACTGGGGTTGGGGACTATCGATACGCATAGCCGTGAGAGCCCCGCCCCAGAGACAACCTGTATCGATCGAGAAAGCGTTGTTTTCCTGATGAAGTCCCAGGGTGGACCAGTGGCCGAAGATTATGGGTACGTTAGAACTTTTGCGCTCTGTAATACGGAACCAGGGAAGATAGTTGGGATCCTCGCTGTTGAGTCCACCTTTCATTTTAAGATTGAGTGTGCCGGCGCTGGTGCAGAAGCGGATACGGGTAAAGCAGTTGATGATAAAGCGAATGCGTTC
>JAOTST010000079.1 GCA_029864785.1 Chromatiales bacterium
GGATGTAGGGAGTAATAACCAGTTTTGATCCGATATGACTACTGCTGTAGAAATATCACCCCACTCTCCACCTTAACCTCAAAACCTCTTGCGCATCCCTTATCGGGTGCTTTTGCCTCACCACTTTCTAGATCGATCGTCCAGTTATGGAGTGGGCAGGTCACGCTATTGCCGTGAACAATGCCATCTGCCAGTGGCCCACCTTTGTGGGGACACTTGTTGGCTACGGCAAAGGTTTCATCTTTATCGGTACGGAAGATGGCGATCTCTATATCCCCCATCTTAACGACGCGCGAACCCAAACGAGGAATATCTTCCAGCTTGCCTACTTCTATCCAGTTACTCATTTTAATTCTCTCGCCTTATCCGTTAACCGCTATCTTCTCGACATTCGTACTTTCATCAAATGATTTCATCGGAATAAATTCCAGGCGATGTTCATCTTTAGTCAACTCGGCCCATGGATCGTTTTGGGCGATTTTCTGCGAGATAAGGAATCGTTCATTGAGTGCCTTGCGATTCTCGACATTATCAACAATGCGCTCTTTGACATAGTTCAGACCGACACGCTCTATCCATGGTGCAGTGCGCTCAAGATAGCGCGCCTCTTCACGATAGATCTGCATAAAGGCTCCGGCATACTCCAGCACTTCTCCATCGGTTTCGACCCGCGCCAGCAGATCGGTGACTCGTACCTTGATACCACCGTTACCGCCAATGTGAAGTTCATAGCCGGAATCTACCGCGACCACACCGAAATCTTTGATGGTCGCCTCGGCGCAGTTACGGGGACAACCGGATACGGCCATCTTAAATTTGTGCGGAGTCCACGAGGCCCAACTCAACTTCTCCAGGGCGATACCCATGGCGACTGAGTCCTGGGTGCCAAAGCGACAGTACTGCGAACCGATACAGGTTTTTACTGTTCTTAGCGCCTTGCCGTAGGCGTGACCTGAGACCATGCCAGCATCGTTAAGGTCTTTCCAGATGTGCGGCAGCTGCTCCTTTTTAAGGCCGACCAGATCAATGCGCTGACCACCAGTCACCTTAACCATCGGTACCTCATATTTATCGGCAGCATCGGCAATGGCACGCAACTCCTTTGAAGTGGTCACCCCGCCCCACATCCGTGGCACCACGGTGTAGGTTCTATCCTTTTGAATATTGGCGTGGACACGTTCATTAATAAAGCGTGACTGTGAATCATCCTGCACCTGTTCGGGCCAACTGGAGATGAGGTAATAATTCACCGCTGGACGACAGGTCGGGCAGCCATTGTCGTTACGCCAATCGAGCTGTTGATAGACCGCATCAATCGTATGTAACGCCTGCACTCGAATCGCTTCTCGTACCTGATCGTGACTGTGGTCGGTGCAGCCACACATCGGCTTAACCTCTGGATGGGAGAAGTCACTCCCCACCGTTGAGGCGAGAATCTGTTCAACCAATCCGGTACACCCGCCACATGATGCGCCGGCCTTGGTATGTGCCTTGACCTCGTCGAGGGTAAAGAGACCCTCGGTGGTGATCGCCTTGACGATGTCTCCCTTGGTCACACCGTTACAGCCACACACCTCGGCATCGTCGGACATATTCATGACCGAGTTATTGTCGTGTCCTGAATCACCTAGATGACCCTGACCAAACATTAGTGTGTCGCGGAAGGAGGTCACATCGGTTCCTTCACGCATCAGCTGGAAGTACCATGGGCCATCCATGGTGTTGCCGTAGAGAACGGCTCCCTGAATGCGATTATCTTTTAGAACAATTTTTTTATAGATATTTTGTGACGGGTCGCGATAGACGATGCGTTCGCAATCATCATCACCATTAAAGTCTCCTGCTGAGAATAGATCGATACCCGTCACCTTTAACTTGGTTGAGGTGACCGATCCTTCATAACGACCATAACCGAGTTTGGCGAGATGGTTGGCGCACACCTTACCCATCTCAAATAGTGGGGCCACCAGTCCATAAGTAGAGTTACGGTGCTGCACACACTCACCCACCGCGTAAATTTTTGGGTCGTATGTTTGCATGGTGTCGTTAACAACGATACCGCGATTGCAGTAGATACCCGCCGATTCAGCCAGCTCAATATCGGGTTTAATACCGACGGCCATCACCACCAGATCGGCAGAGATCTCACGGCCATCGTCAAAGATAACGCCCTGAACTTTTTTGTTACGCCCGATGATCTCTTTGGTTGAAGCACCCATCAGGAACTCAACGCCACGCACCTCCAGCTCTTTTTGCAGCATTTTGCCCGACTCGCTGTCGAGCTGCTGATTCATCAGGGTGTCGCCCAGATGAACCACGCGCACCTTCATGCCATTTTTTTGCAGGCCGTTGGCCGCCTCTAACCCAAGAAGACCTCCACCGATAACAACGGCATGCTTTGCCTTTTTAGCGTAGGCGAGCATTGTCTCGACATCGTTCACATCACGAAAACCAATAACACCCTCAAAGTCGCTTCCAGGTACTGGCAAGATAAAAGGGTTTGAGCCTGTTGCAATAAGGAGACGGTCGTAGGGAATTTCGCTACGATCATCGGCAATAACCGTCTGATTTTTTCGGTCTATTTTGACAATCTTTTTTCCTGTGTGGAGCTTGATGCTGTTCTCTTCATACCACTCCAGGGTGTTGAGCATAATCTCATCAAGTGTTGCCTCACCGGTTAGCATGGGTGAGAGCATGATTCGATTGTAGTTCCCGTAGGGTTCCGCACCAAAGACGGTAATATCGTAGGCATCCGGGTTGATCTTTAACAACTCTTCAAGGGTACGCACACCGGCCATGCCGTTACCGATTAGGACTAGTCTCTCTTTCATTACATCAATTCTCAGTTACAAATCTTTCGTTACCCACCTCTAGTGCAAGGGGTGTGCCAGTGATGAATATTATGTGCTGAGGCCGGTAACACCGATTGATATCGCTCGATTAATCGCGTGTTGGTCATATCGTTGCACACAATTGGTGCATTGATAATTGAGATGTGCTGAAAGTGATCACTCAACGTGCATCGAAAGGGGGCAACCTCTACTTTCGGCAGTTCTGTTCGCACCGGACTGAAGCAAAGAGAGCTCCACACGATACAAAATACCCGTTTATGCCGTGTAGATGGGAGTTGGCCTACCCCTTGCAATATCGCTATTGAAATTTAAACCGTTCAATCTAGGGGACAGCTAAAATGTCAGAAACAAAAATAAATCTATTTTCATTTAGTGGAAAGGAACGCATTCTCCACCTTTCATGGATTGCATTCTTTCTCACTTTTGTCGTTTGGTTCAGCCATGCACCACTGATGCTCTACATCCGGGAGACATTTAACCTATCCGATCAGGAGGTGAAGGCGCTATTGATTCTTAATGTGGCGCTCACCATTCCGGCACGCATCATTATAGGGATGCTGGTCGATGCATTTGGTCCGCGGCGTATCTATTCGCTATTACTATTTATCTCCAGCTTTCTCTGCTTTGGTTTTGCCTTTGCAGAAGATTATGAACAGTTGGCATTAATGCGATTCCTGCTTGGTTTTGTTGGTGCCGGTTTCGTAATCGGTATTCGGATGATCTCTGAGTGGTTCCCCGCCAAACAGGTAGGACTTGCCGAAGGGATCTACGGTGGCTGGGGTAACTTTGGTTCAGCTGCTGCTGCAATGACTCTTCCTGCTCTGGCTATTTTTTATGGTGGCCCCGATGGATGGCGTTATGCGATTGCTACAACCGGTGCCATGATTCTGGTCTATTCAGTCATCTATTTCTTTACTGTGAGCGATACCCCAAAGGGATCCACCTACTTTAAGCCAAAGAAGAACGGGGCTATGGAGGTATCATCCAAAGGCGACTTCTTCCTATATCTGTTAATGAATATTCCGCTCTATGGCGCACTTGCTGTGCTGACCTGGAAGCTAGACCCTAACCATCTAGGTATGTTGAGCGCCAGTACCACCTATATGATCTACGCTGTACTGATTGGTATCTATATCTTCCAGACCATCCGCATCTATCAGATCAACAAGCATGTCTTTGATGGGCCTGTACCGGAGATTGACCGCTATAACTTTAAACAGGTTGCGGTGCTTGATCTGGCCTATCTGGTCACCTTTGGATCTGAGCTGGCGGTCGTCTCTATGCTGCCGCTGTTTTTCATGGATACCTTTGATCTATCCATTATTGAGGCTGGCCTGCTGGCGTCAGGATACGCCTTTATGAACCTAGTCTCGCGTGCCACTGGCGGCCTGGCCTCTGACAAGATGGGGCGCAGGAAAAGTATGCTTATTCTGATTGCAGGACTTGCTGCCGGCTACTTTTTGATGAGTCAGATCGATTCAAGCTGGCCGATTATTGTGGCTGTTCTTGCAACCATGGCCTGTTCATTCTTTGTGCAGGCAGGAGAAGGCGCTGTCTTTGCGATGGTTCCACTGGTGAAGCGTCGTCTTACCGGACAGGTTGCCGGTATGGCAGGAGCCTATGGCAATGTGGGTGCGGTTCTATTTTTGACCGTATTCTCGTTTGTATCACCCCAGCTCTTCTTTATTGTAATCGGTGCATCCGCATTAATCGTCTTTGCTGCAGTGGCTCTATTCCTTGAAGAGCCTGCGGGACATATGGCGGAGGTTTTACCCGACGGAACTGTCCAGATGATTGAGGTGACCTAGTCTTAATTAGAACCAAGGGGGCGGAGTCAAATGGATGTACAGTTTTATGTTTGAACTAAAGGCTCTACTCCATTTGACTCCGACCTCGGATTAACGACACAGAGAAAATGAATAGAAACTAAAACAGTTTATACATGAAACTTTCTATCAGACATGGGCTGGCCAGCAGCGCAGGTATTAAAGAGCACAATGAAGATGCCTGCGGTTTTCTGTTGCCCGATGATCAGCTACTCGCCACTAAAGGTGCGGTGGCGGTCATCGCCGATGGGATGAGTGCCGCAGAGAATGGCGGAGCGGCCAGCAAGGCCTGTGTGCAGGGATTTTTAAGTGACTACTTTAGTACGCCTGAAAGTTGGTCGGTTAAGAATTCTGCGCAGAAGGTTTTGGCGGCGCTCAATCGCTGGTTGTATGGTAGTGGGCAGCGTGAATACGGTACCAATAAGGGGATGGTGACCACCTTTTGTGCGGTGGTCTTTAAGTCCAACACCGCCTATCTTTTTCATGTGGGCGACAGCCGTATCTATCGCCTGCGCGGCGAAGACTTTGAACCTCTCACGCGTGACCATCGTGTTCAGGTGAGTGATGAAAAGAGTTATCTGACACGCGCGATGGGAATCGAGCTTAATGTCGATATCGACTACCGCACGGTCTCTCTGAAGGAGGGGGATCGCTTTGTTCTGCTGACCGATGGCGTGCATGAATTTCTATCCGATGCGGAGATAAAGCATCATCTACTCACCGGTGGTGAGAGTCTGGATAGCATCTCTCAGAAAATTATTGATGGCGCATTGGCCAACAACAGTAACGATAATCTCTGCTGTCTGATCACAGATGTGGTACAGGTTCCTAATAAGGATGAGGTGGAGTTCTATCGCAGCCTGACCCAGCTTCCATTTCCTCCTTCCCTTGGTGCCGACATGATTATCGATGGCTATCGAATTGTGCGCGAGATCTTCTCTAACAAACGCACTGAGATATTTCTGGTTGAAGATGAGGTGACTGGCGAACAGATGGTGCTCAAGGCACCTTCGGTCAACTACAGTGATGACCCCAACTACATCAACCAGTTTCTGCATGAGGAGTGGGCAGGACGACGCATTCATAATCCACACGTTATGAAGGTGATTGAGCAGAAACGACCACGCCAGTTTCTCTACTATCTCACCGAGTATATTGAGGGACGACAGCTACGGCAGTGGCTTAATGACAATCCAACCCCATCACTATTACAGGTTCGAGATATTATCGGCCAGATCGCCAAAGGACTGCGTGCATTCCACCGACTGGAGATGATCCATCAGGATCTAAAACCTGAAAATATCCTTATTGATAGCGATGGTACGGTGAAGATTATTGATCTCGGTTCAACCAAGATCGCCGGTATTGAAGAGATCGCTACACCGCTCGACAGTAACCCTCTGCTCGGCACGGTCAATTACACCGCTCCCGAGTATCTCCGTGGTGAGTTGGCGAGTAACCGTTCTGATATCTTCTCATTGGGGGTCATCGCCTATGAGATGCTGACAGGCGCCCTTCCCTATGGCAAAACGCTGACACCCAGGAATCTGAAACATCTACGTTATATCTCTGCACGTGATTACAATCCGGAGATCCCTATATGGCTGGATCAGACACTGGAGAAGGCGGTACGCCTCGATCCCCTACGGCGCTATGAGATCCTCTCAGAGTTGACCCACGACCTTAGTCAGCCCAATCCAGCATTTCTGCGTCAGGAACGGCTACCTATACTCGAACGAAATCCCATCGGTTTCTGGCGTGGGCTGGCCATTCTGCTGCTACTGCTTAACCTATGGCTCATCACTCTACTGGTGTAGAGAAAATAGCATCTGAATTCTTACATACTCGCCCCTCATTTAGTTTAAAATGGATAAAGTTCGATAACGCCGCCCTTCCTCATCGACTATTTAGAGTTCAGGATTACAAATTAAGCCATGGATACCTCTCCAGAAAAGCTCACCAAAGAGCACAAAGATCTCGTTCACTCTGAGATGCAGAAAGTCATCTCCCACGTTCAACGCAAAGATGACGAGTGGATTATCAACACCGTGATGATTGAGGGGTGCGATGCACCCTTTAAATTCAAGCGCAAAAAGCCCTATAAAGATCTCAAAGGGCAACGGGTTAATATGACCTACTACCCCGATGTGGAAGTGGTGGCAGGCTTTGATTTGGAGATTATGAGTGTGGTGAGAATAAGGGTTGGATAGAGCATGAAAAACAGTATCGTCGCCACTATTCCCTTTGATTTCAAGGGAGTACATCACACTCCCTCTGTGACGATTGATCTGGACGATTTTATAAAACGCTCGCAGACCA
>JAOTST010000080.1 GCA_029864785.1 Chromatiales bacterium
TTTTGATGAGAGCAGGGTATTAGAGATTATTGGAGCCTCAGGTAATAATCTTAAAGATGTATCGATCAAAATTCCGCTTGGGCTGATGACCTGTATCACGGGTGTTTCCGGTTCAGGAAAATCGACACTCATTAACGATACGCTCTACAAAAATGCATCAGTAATGATTAATAAGTCGTCGGCCGAGCCCGCACCCTGTGAAGCAGTCAATGGTATGGAGCAGTTTGATAAGGTCGTCGATATTGATCAGAGTCCTATTGGACGCACACCGCGCTCTAATCCCGCAACTTACACCGGCATATTCACCCCAATCAGAGATATCTTCTCAGGGACTCAAGAGGCTCGTGCTCGCGGTTATGCCCCGGGACGATTCAGTTTTAACGTTAAGGGTGGTCGCTGCGAAGCGTGCCAAGGCGATGGCTTAATTAAGGTTGAGATGCACTTTCTGCCCGATGTTTATGTCCCCTGTGACCTCTGCAAGGGCAAGCGCTACAATCGCGAAACCCTTGAGATCCGCTATAAGGGAAAAAATATTTATGAAGTGCTCAATATGACCGTTGAAGAGGCGCGCATCTTTTTTGATGCTATTCCAGTTATTGCGCGCAAACTACAGACGCTCATCGATGTGGGACTCACCTATATCAAGTTGGGGCAGAGTGCCATCACCCTCTCAGGTGGTGAAGCACAACGAGTCAAATTGGCCAAAGAGCTCTCTAAACGCGATACCAGTCGAACACTCTACATCCTCGATGAGCCAACTACTGGTCTACACTTTCATGATATTGAACAGCTATTGGTGGTACTTCACCGTCTACGTGACCACGGCAATACCATCGTAGTCATTGAGCACAATCTAGATGTGATTAAAACGGCCGACTGGATCATTGACCTCGGACCAGAAGGGGGAGATAAGGGCGGAGATATTCTAATTAGTGGAACACCGGAAGATGTTGCCGCCTTCGATGGCTCACATACCGGTCATTTCCTAAAACCGATTCTGGAGAAGTAGCAACGTTAGCGCTAATACTGTGAGTGCATAAATGCGCGAGAAGATTCTTGGGAATAGGGGGTCGGAGTCGTCGTGAAATGGGCCACTGTGCCAATATGGGTATGCACACACCAACTCCGGCCCCATAGACAAATTTGAGGATTCGAATTTCATCCATAAAAAAAGGCCGGGATAACCCGGCCTTTTTTATGAAGCGCTGTAAAGATTACTCTTCTGAGTCATCCTCAACAATTTCTGCCTCAATTGGACGATCCACCAGCTCAACATAGGCCATTGGAGCCTTATCACCTGAACGGAAACCGCACTTAAGGATACGTACATAGCCTCCTGGACGGTCATTATAACGTGGACCCAGCTCAGTGAAGAGCTTAGCGACCATTGCATCATCACGAATACGTGCAAAGGCGAGACGACGTCCAGCAACAGAGTCGCTTTTAGCCATGGTGATTAGTGGCTCAGCAACACGACGCAACTCTTTAGCCTTAGGCAAAGTAGTCTTGATAATTTCGTGCTCGAACAGTGATGTTGCCATGTTACGGAACATAGCCTTGCGGTGGCTGCTGTTTCGGTTTAACTGACGACCAGATTGACGATGACGCATCGTGGCTTCCTCAAATACGGTTTAACTAAATTCTAAATATATGATTGAAACTTAAGCAATTGCTTTAGCTTCAATCTCACTTGCGATGCTTGCTGGTGGCCAGTTTTCCAGGCGCATACCCAGAGTCAGTCCACGTGATGCAAGTACATCTTTAATTTCTGTTAGAGACTTCTTACCCAGATTTGGTGTCTTGAGAAGTTCAACCTCAGTACGTTGAATCAGATCACCAATGTAGTAGATGTTCTCGGCCTTCAGACAGTTCGCAGAACGGACTGTCAACTCGAGATCATCAACTGGGCGAATAAGAACTGGGTCAATCTCTGGCTCAGCCTCTTTCTCTTCAGCCTGTTCACGGCCTTCCAGATCAACAAACGAGGTCAATTGATCTTGTAAAATAGTTGCTGCGCGACGAATCGCCTCTTCTGCATCGATGGTTCCATTGGTCTCAATTTCGATAATCAGCTTATCGAGATCGGTACGCTGTTCAACTCGTGCATTCTCAACGGTATAAGAGACACGTGATACAGGGCTATATGAAGCATCAAGCTGTAAAACACCAATTGGACGAGTCTCATCATCCTTAGCGTATTTTTGTGCTGCCTGATAACCACGTCCCTTTTCAACAGTCAAAACCATATTGAGCTCAGTGCCTTTTGCAAGGGTAGCGATAACATGATCAGGATTCATCACTTCAACATCATCGTTAAGAGCGATATCACCAGCAGTTACTGTTGCGGGGCCCTTAACATTTAGTGCGAGTTGTGCTGTTGTGCGATCATGCATCAGAATCGCAACACCTTTAAGGTTCAGAAGAATATCAATGGTATCTTCCTGAACACCCTCGATCGCGGTGTAGTCATGAAGGACACCTTCAATCTCAACTTCAGTGATGGCACAGCCAATCATAGATGACAGCAGGATTCGACGAAGTGAATTACCGAGTGTATGCCCAAAACCACGCTCCAGAGGCTCTAGAGTCACTTTAGCGCAACAATCATTTACCTTCTTAACACCAACAAGACTTGGTTTTAGCAGTTCAAGTTCTGTAGCTTGCATTGAGATTCCTCTTCTTAGCCCTACAAACTATGTTGCAAGGCCGAATTAATATTTAGATTACTTAGAGTAAAGTTCGACTACGAGCTGCTCATTGATCTCAGCGGGTAACTCACTACGCTCTGGAGAAGCCTTAAAGGTTCCCTGTAACTTCTTGTCATCAAGTTCTAGCCACTCAGGAATACCACGCTGAACAGCCATATCAACTGCACTCTTAACACGCAGCTGATCTTTAGATTTTTCACGAATCGAAATCACATCACCCGCTTTCACCTGATAAGAGGGAATATTGACCTGCTTATCGTTAACCAGAATAGCGTTATGACGAACAATTTGACGTGCTTCAGTTCTTGAAGAGCCAAAGCCAAAGCGATATGCAACGTTGTCGAGGCGACACTCAAGAAGCTTCAGAAGATTCTCACCGGTTGAGCCACGAAGGCGATCAGCCTCTTTATAATAGAGACGGAACTGACCTTCAAGAATGCCGTAGATGCGGCGCATCTTCTGCTTCTCTCTCAACTGACCTGCGTAGTCAGAGAGTCGGGTACGACGCTGACCATGCTGACCAGGAGGAAATGGACGATTCTCCATAGCACACTTGGCTGAAAAACATTTTTCGCCTTTGATGAAGAGCTTTTCGCCTTCACGACGGCACTGACGACACTTTGATCCGATATATCTTGCCACGTACTTATCTCTACTAAATTAATTAAACGCGACGACGCTTTGGTGGGCGACATCCATTATGTGGAATAGGAGTTTTATCTTCGATCTGCTGAATCTTAAAACCAAGATTGTTCAGTGCGCGAACAGCTGACTCACGACCAGGCCCTGGACCTTTAACCCAAACCTCAAGGTTTTTCATGCCAAACTCTTGAGCGGTTGTACCCGCACGTTCTGCCGCGACCTGCGCTGCAAACGGTGTACTTTTACGTGAGCCACGGAAACCTGATCCGCCAGCTGTTGCCCAACAGAGCGCATTACCCTGTCGATCGGTAATCATAATGATTGTGTTGTTGAATGAAGCATGCACGTGTGCAATACCATCAACCACATTCTTTTTGACCTTTTTACGCGTACGCGTAGTCGGCTTAGCCATTATTTAAATCCTAACCTTAAATCTAAAAAATATTAAGCTTAGCGCTTAATTGGACGAACCGGACCTTTACGGGTACGGGCATTTGTCTTGGTACGTTGACCACGAACAGGGAGTCCACGACGGTGACGAATACCGCGATAACAACCTAGATCCATCAAACGCTTGATATCCATGGAGACTTCACGACGAAGATCACCTTCAACATCAAATTTTGCTACTTCTGTACGGAGCGATTCAATTTGATCTTCACTCAGCGCACTAATCTTTGCATCTGGCTTAACACCAGAAGCTGCGCAGATCTGCTTAGCACGTGTTGCCCCAACCCCATAGATTGAAGTCAACGCGATTACTGTGTGTTTATGCACAGGAATATTAATACCAGCAATACGAGCCATCGAGGCACTCCTACAAATTATTTTTTACTAATATCACACAAGGGCGACACGAAGCCGGGCATTGTACGATTATTTAAATACAAAATCAAGGTCGGAAATTAACCTTGGCGCTGTTTATGACGTCCGTCAGTTGGGCAGATTACACGAACCACGCCTTTTCTGCGGACAACCTTACAGTTACGACAAATTTTCTTAACAGAAGCACGAACTTTCATCGATATTACTCCAAACTAAATTCAAAAATTATAAATTAAAGGCCGTTTTGGCCATAACCCTTTAGGTTTGCTTTCTTCATCAAACCTTCATACTGATGTGACATCAGATGCGACTGCACTTGAGCCATAAAGTCCATAACAACCACAACGATAATCAACAAAGAGGTTCCCCCAAAATAGAAAGGAACATTCCATGAAAGAATCAAAAATTCTGGTAACAGACAGACCGCAGTAATGTAGATAGCTCCGGCCAAAGTCAGCTTCCCGAGAATGCCGTCAATATATCGCGCGGTCTGTTCACCGGGTCGAATACCGGGAACAAAGGCACCTGACTTTTTCAAATTATCAGCTGTCTCTTTAGGATTAAACATCAACGCCGTATAGAAAAAGCAGAAGAAGACGATTGCTAAAGCATAAAAGGCGACATATAAAGGCTGACCGGGTGAAAGTGTCGCCGTAATATCCTGCAACCAGCCCATCCCCTCAGCATTACCTAACCAACTACCTAATGTGGCTGGGAAGAGAATAATACTTGATGCAAAGATCGGTGGAATAACACCCGCCATATTGACCTTCAGAGGCAGGTGACTGGTTTGAGCCGCAAACATTTTTCGCCCCTGTTGACGCTTGGCATAGTTCACCGTAATGCGGCGTTGCCCACGCTCAACAAACACCACCAACGCCGTAACTAAAGCGGCAACAACAAACAGAACCAGAATCAGTACCGAGCTCATCTCACCGGTACGCGCCAACTCAAGCGTTCCGCCGATCGCCGCAGGAAGACCCGCAACAATTCCGGCAAAAATGATTAACGAAATACCATTACCAATTCCACGCTCGGTTACCTGCTCACCCAGCCACATCAGGAACATTGTCCCGGTGACTAAAGTTACAGCTGTTACCAGGCGGAAGGTTAATCCAGGGTCAACCACAACAGGCACATTTCCGGGAGCCATCTGACCCTCAAGCATAACCGCTACACCAAAGGCCTGGAATGAAGCCAAAACCAAGGTGAAGTAACGCGTATATTGAGTAATCTTACGGCGTCCTGCTGCACCCTCTTTATTGATCTGCTCCAGTTTCGGAGAGACCTTAGTGAGCAACTGCATGATAATCGATGCCGAGATGTAAGGCATAATACCCAAAGCAAGAACTGAGAAACGCTGAAGAGCGCCACCCGAGAACATGTTAAACATGTCGAGAATGGTCCCCTTCTGCTGTTCGAACAGTGCGGCTAATGCAGCAGGATCAACACCCGGTACAGGAATATGCGTACCAAGACGGAAAACCAGCAGAGCCACAAGTACAAAGAGAACTCTTTGACGGAGCTCTGTCAACTTTCCACCGGACATCATGCCGGCCATTGATGATGCAGAACTCGCCATTCTATTAGGACTCTACTTTTCCGCCAGCAGCTTCAATAGCAGCAAGTGCGCCCTTGGTAACACCAAGTCCACGAACTGTTACCGGCTTAGTGATCTCACCAGAAAGGATAACCTTAACGCGCTTAATATCCTGACGAATCAGGTTAGCTGCTTTCAGCGAGACGAGATCAACGACATCGCCCTCAACCAGAGTAAGCTCATTGAGACGAATCTCATCGGTAGTACGTCCAACACGTGACGAAAAGCCAACCTTGGGTAGACGACGTTGCAAAGGCATTTGACCACCTTCAAAACCGACCTTAGAGAAACCACCGGAACGAGACTTTTGACCTTTATGACCACGACCACAGGTCTTGCCATGTCCAGAACCGATACCACGACCCACACGCTTGGCATCTTTCTTACTGCCGGGCTGGGGTGAAAGTGTATTTAGATACATGTCAGACCTCTAATCTACAATTTTGACCATGTAGGAGACCTTATTGATCATCCCACGGACTGAAGGGGTATCCTCTACTGATACAGTCTGGTGCATACGACGCAGACCAAGACCAGCAACACACGCTTTGTGTGCAGGGAGGCGACCAATCGTGCTCTTAACGAGCTTTACATTGACAGTTTTCTTAGCAGCCATCTTAATTACCCCAGAATCTCTTTAACGCTCTTGCCACGCTTGGCAGCAACATCATCTGGCGAAGACATTGACGAAAGACCTTTAACGGTCGCACGTACAACATTGATAGGGTTGTTACTACCTACAATCTTAGCCAAAACGTTACGAATACCAGCCACTTCAAGTACGGCACGCATTGCACCGCCGGCAATGATTCCAGTACCTTCTGATGCGGGCTGCATATAAACCTTTGCTGCGCCATGTTCTGCGGTAATTGCATATTGCAGTGTTCCACCTTCGGCGACACTTACTGTGCTCATATTCTTGCGCGCATTTTCCATCGCCTTTTGAATCGCGAGGGGAACCTCTTTTGATTTTCCAGTCCCAAACCCAACACGACCTTCACCATCTCCTACAACTGTAAGAGCGGCAAAACCGAACTGACGACCACCTTTAACAACCTTTGACACCCGATTAACTCCAATGAGTTTTTCGGTAATACCGTCAGTTTGCTGCTCTCTCTCATCTCTTCTTGCCATGATATTCTCTACCTTTAAAAGTCGAGACCGTTTTCACGGGCTGCATCGGCGAGTGCTTTCACACGGCCATGGTACTTAACCGGAACG
>JAOTST010000400.1 GCA_029864785.1 Chromatiales bacterium
AACATCATGTCGTGGAATTTATCCCAGTGACCTGAGCGCTCCCACAGAGAACGATCCACCACCTGAGGGGTTTTCACCTCATCATAGTTGTGCTGACGCAACTTCTTACGAATGTACTGCTCCACCTCCTGATAGATGATCCAGCCATTGTTATGCCAGAAGACCATACCGGGTGCCTCATCCTGAGAATGAAACAGGTTGAGCTGTTTACCCAGTTTACGGTGGTCACGCTTCTCCGCCTCTTCGAGACGATGCAGGTAGGACTTAAGATCCTTCTTATTGGTCCAGGCGGTACCGTAGATACGCTGCAACATCGCATTGTCAGAGTTACCACGCCAGTAGGCACCGGCCAGCTTCATCAACTTGAATGATTTAAGCTTACCGGTTGAGGGAACGTGAGGGCCACGGCAGAGGTCGATAAAGTCGCCCTGCTTATAAAGTGAAAGAGTTTGATCAGCAGGAATATCGGCGATGATCTCCGCCTTATACTCTTCACCCATATCCTTAAAGAAGGCGATCGCCTCATCACGGCCCATCTCGGAACGCTCAATCGGGGTATCAGCCTTCACCAACTCCTTCATACGCTGTTCAATGGCCGCCATATCCTCAGGGGCAAAACTCTCGTCACGCGCAAAGTCATAGAAGAAACCGTTATCGATCACCGGACCGATGGTGGCCTGAGTGTCAGGAAAGAGTTGTTTGACTGCTTGAGCCATCAGATGAGCCGTCGAGTGACGCACAATCTCCACACCTTCGGGGCTCTTGTCGGTGATCAGTGAAACTTCGCAATCAGTATCAATCAGATGGGATGTATCAACCAGCTCATCACCAATTTTTCCGGCGAGGGTCGCCTTGGCAAGACCTGGACCAATATCTAAAGCGACATCGGCAACAGTTACGGCATTATCAAACTGGCGTTGTGAGCCATCGGGGAGGGTTATTACTGGCATATCAGGCCTCTTCTTCTGTGTTCAATACGAGAGAACATCACTAAAACTAAAAAAGCACCATCGTCATTTATGGTGCCTCAAATATTTGTTGTCGGAATTATCACTCCCGACGGGAATGTGCATGATACAGGGTATGGGATTGTTGTTAAACTCTGGATTAATCTAGCTTAACAATTAATAAAGATTAAGATTTACTATAAGTAATCTCAGAACAGAACATGCAATTACAAGTTTAAGCTGCATCAGGTTTTCGATTAAAAATAGTTAATAACAATCCTATTAGAATTGCCATATAGGTATAGCCAAGCAAGGCTTCTATTGCAGCAGGGATTCTCAAGACCTCAGTAGGGCTAAAATCCCCATACCCCAGAGTCGTCCATGTAACTATAGAAAAATAGATGCTATCCAATAGACCGTGTGTAATATCACCACACGAGGTATTTATACCAAAGACACGATATAAGTATGCGAAAAGAAATATATTTGTAATTGCTGTAAAGCATAATTCAATAAATTGTAAAATATACACTTCCCTGACTAATACCGTCTGCTTCAAACTAAAAGAGGAAAAAGCAATACCGAAATTAGCATTATTTGCTATTAGCCAAAATACAACAACGGAAACATGAAGCCAGGAATCATCTGGCTGAGATAAAATTATTGTTATCAAAGATAGTAAAAATACTACGATAGATGAAGGTAGGGATTTAATTTTATTCAGTTCCATAAAACTCACTCTTGTGAATCCTTTCTTTGATTTCCAGAATCGACTCTAACGTAAAAGAGAAAATTTTTTCATCAGTATCAATAGCTTCTCAGTTATTGTTGTGAAAGTGCCTCGGCAACAGGTCTAAAACTACGCCGATGAATCGGCGTCACCCCAAGCTCTAAAAGCGCTGCAATATGGGGCTTGGTTGGATAGCCCTTATGTTTGGCTAGTCCATAGCCAGGATAGATCTTGTCCATATCAACCATCTCCCGATCCCGCGTCACTTTGGCGATAATCGATGCGGCACTGATCACCTCCACTCTACCGTCTCCTTTCACCACGGCTTCGGCAGGGCAACTCATGTCGGGGGGAATACGGTTACCATCGATAAGGGTAAAATCGGCTTTTACTGAGAGAGCTTCAACGGCTCGGGTCATCGCCTTCATTGTCGCCCACAGGATATTGATCTCATCGATCTCCTCCACCTCGGAACGACCTATTGACCAGGCCAAGGCCTTCTCTTTGATCTCATCAAAGAGGTGCT
>JAOTST010000401.1 GCA_029864785.1 Chromatiales bacterium
TTTTCGCTGTTGAAGATAGGCAAAGCTTCTATCATAGAATCCTCCCCCCATTCCCATACGGTTACCTTGACTATCAAAAGCCACAAGGGGCATCAATAACAGGTCAATCGACCAGAGTTTAGCCATGTGATACCAGTTCCGATCGGGCTCAGATATCCCAAAACGATTGTGCACCATCCGCTCCCCCGGCTCTAATGGGGCAAACCAGAGTCTATTCTCAGAGAAAGGGGTGAGTACCGGTAGATAGCATGACTTATTGCGAGACCACGCCTCGGTGATAAGGGGCTGCAGGTCGATCTCACCATCATGGGGTAGATAGAGCGCGATGCGTTTGGCTCGACGAAACTGGGGAGAACTGACGATATGGTCACAGATAGCACTGGAGTACTCACGGTGAAGTTCAGTGGACAGCGATCGTCTCGCCTTTCGGACAGACCTGCGTAACTCTTTTGGGTTCATAATAAGAAAGGCTCCCACCGCTGCCGCCGCCACCATCGTTCTTGAACCAGAAGTTCAAGTGGGAACAGCCGCGGCAACGTCAGGCTTTCCGCAGAGCGGACATGCACACAGTTACTGCGTTGTATTCCCGGGGTACGTATTAGGCTCAAGAAAATACCCGGCATGCAGAGCGAACAGGGCAGGAGTTATACCCAAGATACTTGGAAATGCACAAATCAGCAAGGATAGAAGCATCCATATTCAAGGCGTGGAATCGTAGGACTAGTCATTCTAGTTCAAGATTTCAAAACGAAGAAGATGGATGCTTATCTCCTTGCCCTGCGGGAGGGCATCTATTGTGTCAGCACGTCGTTGCAGCCCTTGAAAAGGACCCGCCATTTCCTGCGGACTGCGCCTCGTTCTGACACAATAGATGAGCTCTGATATATGCATTTCCAAGTATCTTGGGTATTGCCTATTTTAATTCATTCTCAATGCGAAGTGTTAACTGCTGAAGCCTTTTCTCCACATCTTCGCCCACACCCGCCTGCTGTTGTGTCAACAGCTCATGGGCAATATTGAGCGCAGCAATAATCGCCACCCGCTCAGTTCCCATTACTTTATCGTTGTCACGAATATGGCGCATTCGCTCATCAAGCATCTTTGCAGAGTCGAGCAGTGCGTGTCGCTCATCCTCTGGGCAGGCAATCGTATAACTCTTATCGAGGATCTCAACCTTCTCCTGGTTGACACTCATACATCGATCTCCATCGCTTTGAGTCGAGTGATAATCGCCTCAACACGACTTCGTGCCTTCTCAGTCTTATCAACCAGTTGCGAGCGCTCACTCATCAATGATGATTGGCTCTCTCGCAGAGAGCTATTCTCACGCTTGAGCTGATCCAAACGATTCAGCAGATCATCAACCTGTTGCTCTAAAGCTGTTAGTTCATTTACACTCATTAATACGTTACGAAGAAGCTCCGCTCCCTAAAAGATCCCAAACATCCGCAACTATAGTGCCCTGACCTGTAGGGGTCAATCACCATATTAATAGCACCATTTATAACAGTATCCTTTTCAATAGCAACTGCACCAAAAATTCAACACAATACCGAGGCTTTTACTCTGAAATTTGGTAGGATCAACCCTTAACCCATTTGAGCCCGTAAAGATGATAGAAGATCCAATCGAACAACTTAATCAGTGGCTAAAAAGCCTGGGTGCCAATATCGGCCCCGTGGAGTTTCACGGTATGCTTGCCGGACTCATCACCACTCAAGGTGCCGAGGCAGAGCAGCTCTACAGAGAAGAGTTGATTCCCAGCGACTACGACCCTGCAGACCTGCTTCAGCAAGAGGCGCTTGATGGCATCGCCCTGCCCTACGCATCACTGCGTGAACAGCTCAACGACTCCCAGCTCTCTTTTTATCCGCTATTACCTGATGATGAACGTGACTTTGAGGAGCGGGTTGATGCCGTCGCCGAGTGGTGCCAAGGCTATCTTTTTGGTCTGAGCCGTGGAGGTCTTCCTGATACTGCTAGACTCTCTGATGAGACCAATGAATTTCTACAGGATATGCTTAGTATCAGTCGCGCTGAAAATTTTGAACTCGATGGTGATGAGGAGGATGAGAGTGCGCTACATGAGATTATTGAGTACCTCCGGGCAGGAGTCATGGTGGTTCATGATGAACTGCAACCGGCGACCCCTGCTCCCCCTGTAATGAGCGACCCCTCACAACTTCACTAAT
>JAOTST010000081.1 GCA_029864785.1 Chromatiales bacterium
CGAAATATCCACCCAAGAATTGAGCCTGCCAGCCCCCCTCCAACAATCAAATATTCTAAATTGTTACTCATATTTTATTTGGTAATTGACAACACCCTACGATTGGGGATTCAATCGTAAGTCGTGTATGGTTGTTAAAATAACGAAAGGATACAACAATGACCCCTGAAGAGATTCAAAAGAAGATCGCCAAATTACAAGAGAAACGTAAATTTGTCGATGAGACCTGGGCCAGTACAGGCAATCGTGAACTACTTAAATTTGTGGTCGAAATGGGAACCAGGCTCTTTAACTGTGAGCGCGTCAGTATCTTTCTTCTCGATCCCAATGACAATACCATCTGGCTGGTCTGTGGCACAGGGTTGGCTGAACGCGAGGTTCATGTTCCCAAAAGTAACTCACTGGTGGGTCAGGTGGTTCATAGTGGACGACTACTCACCAAGACCGATATGGAGCATCAAAAGGGCGCCCATGAACAGATCGACATGCAGACAGGATTTATCAGCCGTAATGCCATGTCTGCCCCGATATTTGATAGCTCGGGCAGCAAGGTAATTGGCGCATTGGAGCTTTTAAATAAGTGCGACAACAAGAAATTTGATGAGGATGATCGAGAATATTTGGAGATGGTCACCAGCTTTATCGATAAGCATTTAGACAATCTTTTCCTACGGCAAGAGCTCGTTAAGATCTCCCGTGAGATTCAGCTCAAAGTAAAAAAGCTAGAAAAGATGCTTTAGAGCGCCTTAACTATCCTTCAGTAAGACACCTTCAGGACCACAGGCAACCTCTAAAAACTCCAGCCACTCATCCTTAAAGTTATCGCCAAAACGTTCACGTAACTTTGCGATATTGGAGTCGTGGATCTGCTGCTTTTTCCATTCACGATGCTTTACCATAATCTCGGTCACCTCATCGGGATCGTCGGTCACGGTCAACAGATCAAAATCATTTTCAGAAACGGTGCCATGTTTGATCAGCGTCTCACGCATCCAGTCGAGCAATCCTCCCCAGAACTCACTGCCAAAGAGAATGATCGGCATTTGGTAGATCTTCTCGGTCTGCACCAGCGTTAGCGCCTCAAAAAATTCATCGAGCGTACCAAACCCCCCCGGCATACAGACATAGCCCATAGAGTATTTAACAAACATCACCTTGCGCACAAAGAAATACCTAAAATCGAGTTCCAGATTTTGATAGGGGTTGGAGACCTGTTCAAAAGGCAATTCAATATTGAGCCCAACCGAGCAGCCATCGCGATCACTCGCCCCACGATTGGCCGCCTCCATAATGCCCGGGCCACCACCCGAGATAATGGTAAAACCCGCATCACTTAAACAGGCTGCGGTTTTACGTGCCGCCTGATAGTGAGGGCTCGTTTCAGGGGTGCGCGCCGAACCGAAGATGGAAACAGCGAAGTCGATTCCGGCAAGGGTATCAAACCCCTCGGTAAACTCACTCATAATGCGGAATAGTCGCCACGATTCATCCGCTTTTAGGTCTTCTATCATTCTCTAATCTCTCAGCACTATCGGTTACGATTGACCATAGCATCCCACAACTGCCCAAAGGATCAAGCGCATAATCAATATTTATCAACGGATATCCATTTTTGGATAAATCACACTTTTCTCACCGTATCTCTCAATTTATCACTCAAAAAACGCTAAATGGTTGGCAACTTGCCTATTCAAAGCTTGTTATTACTACAGAATTCAATATATTAGGGAGGATAATTCAGAATATTATTAATTAAGATAACAAGAAGAGATAGTAAATGGGCATGGACAGAAGACTACTAACCGAACAGATGCACGCCTACAGCGCATGGAAAAGTGCACTTATTAAAAATATTGAACACTATCAGGCGTGGCTTGATGCCAATGAGATGGGAAGTTCTGAAGATGAACTCCAAATCTACGAAATTCTCGGTCAACTTCGGTCAGACAAACTCACTATCGCCTTTGTGGCTGAATTTGCTCGCGGCAAGACTGAACTGATCAATGCCATATTCTTCTCTGAATATGACCGCCGTCTGCTTCCCTCCGAGGCTGGCCGCACCACCATGTGTCCTACCGAGCTCCTCTACGATTCAAAAGAGGACCATGCCTATATCCGTCTGCTCTCCATCGAGACCCGACTCTCCGATATCCCTATCGCCGAGTATAAGGAGGAGCCCATCAACTGGACCTCAATCGAACTTGATCTGGATGCTCCCGATTCAATGGCCGAAGCCTTTCAGGAGATCGTTAAGACCAAGATGGTCTCGATCGCCGATGCTAAACAACTCGGACTCTATACCGATGAAGATGAGCAGATCCATGCAAAAAATGGTGATGCTCCCACCGAGATCGAGGTGCCCATGTGGCGTCATGCCATCATCAGCTTCCCTCATCCGCTACTTAAACAGGGGCTGATCATCCTCGACACACCGGGACTCAATGCCCTCGGTTCTGAGCCAAAATTGACGCTCAATATGCTCCCCAATGCACAGGCGGTACTGTTTATTATTTCAGCTGATACCGGAGTCACCAAATCCGACCTCGATATGTGGAGCATGAATATTAAGCCGCTTCGAAAAAATACCGGAGGTAAGGGGCTAATCGTAGTACTCAACAAAGTAGATACCCTGTGGGATGAACTTAAATCTCAGGAAGCGATCGATACAGTAATTCAGAAGCAGTGTGATGAAGCTGCGACAACGCTGGGAATCGACTCGCAGCTAGTCATCCCCGCCTCGGCTCAAAAGGGACTGCTGGCCAAGATACGTCATGATCAAGAGCTGATTGAACGCAGCAACATCCATACACTGGAAAAGATTCTCGCCAACGATATTGTTCCTTCACAACAAGATATTGTTCGTGACCATGTCAAAAGTGCCATCGGCGCTATGGTTAAAGAGTCTCATGAGCTACTCAAATCAAAACTCACCAACACCAAGGGACAGCTCACCGAGCTCTCTGGGCTGAGTGGCAAAAACACCCAGGTCATTGAACACCTTATGGCAAAGACCCGCGAAGAGCAGGTTCATTACCATAAAAATCTGGAATCATTTAACGCCAACAAAAAGCTCCTTTCACAACATAGCAAAGAACTCCTAGCGCGCCTTAGCCTCACCAAACTCGATAAGCTGGTCTCAAAAAGTCGCCAATCAATGAGTGACAGTTGGACTACCGGTGGACTCAAAAAGGGAATGACCACATTCTTCGGCGGCGTTAACGAGATGTTTGAAGAGGTTTCTGAATATTCAGAGCAGATGAATCGTCTGGTAACGACCCTCTATCGCAAATTTCATGTGGAGCACAATATTCCGGAGATGGAACCCATCCTCTACGATCCAAAACCCTATCTTGATGAGTTGAATAGACTCAATGAGGAGGCAGAGGAGTTCCGTAACAGCCCGGTAACGACACTGACCGAACAGTCATTCGTTATTAAGAAGTTTTTCATCTCACTGGTGAGCCACGCCCGTAACATCTTCTTTAAAGCGCATCGTGATGCCGAGAAGTGGCATAAATCTGCCCTCTCTCCTCTGGTAAAACAGATCAAGGAGCGCAAGAATGATATGGAGAAGCGCCTTGAAAATTTACGTAAGGCGAGCCAGTCGGGTGACACGATTCAAAGCCAGATGGACGAACTGAAAAAGATAGGCAATGGACAGAAAAAGCAGTTTGACGAGGTTAACGCCATCTACAAGGCGATCTATAAGTAGGTCTATCGATTCAGGTGCGGCACAACAATATAGGCTAGCCCTATTAGCATAACGGTCAAGCCTGCAATTCGAGTGACCATGGGCTGACGAATCCAGCTACTGATCTTTCCTGCAACCAGTCCCATTGCAAAGAGATTGGGTAACGTCCCAAGACCGAAGCTGAGCATAAGTAGCCCCCCTTCCGTGGCACTCCCAGCCGAGATGGCCCAGATCAAGACACTGTAAACGAGTCCACACGGCAACCAGCCCCAGACCAAGCCCATCATCAGCGCCTGAATTGTTGTCCGTACCGGTAGCAGGCCTCGAGCAAAAGGCTCGATACGACGCCAAAGTAGCCCTCCAACCTTTTCCAACCGAGTCAGTCCAAACCACCAGCCACCCAGATAGAGTCCGAGGACGACCATAAAGACCCCTGCAAGGGTTTGAAGCACCATTTTGGCCTGC
Organism: Chromatiales bacterium; assembly: GCA_029864785.1. Lineage (GTDB taxonomy): Bacteria > Pseudomonadota > Gammaproteobacteria > Thiohalomonadales > Thiohalomonadaceae > JAOTST01. The sequence goes on from JAOTST010000081.1 coordinate 4,157, forward strand.
TGCATCAATAACAGATCACTCACGATAGCACCCGCACCGCCCACCAGCACTCCGGCAATGGTATAACTGAAAAGGCGACCACTGTTGTAGCTAATCAGATAGGGAAGCTGTGAACGCCAGCTCATCCGTCTTTCTTCAGGAAGTCCCATCCCCAGAGTGGCGACAATTCCACCACACATGCCGATACAGTGAACCCCACCGAGCAGGCCGACCAGGAAGGCGGCAAAATAGCTGATCTCAAGCATCTATTCGTCCCCCATCACCTACGTTCCATGGCCACCACAAAGTGCTTGCCGATGAGCAGCAATAGAATTAGTGATGGAACTACCATCACCGAAGTGGAGATAAAGAAGGTGCTCCAGTCACCATGCAGATAGTCGACCATCACCCCACTAGAGGCGGCTAGGGTAGTACGCCCCAAATTACCCAGTGAGGCCATCAAGGCGTACTGGCTGGCGCTATAGGCCTCGTGTGCCAGATAGGAGATAAAGGCGACAAAGGTGACAGTCGCGAACGATGAGGTGATGTTATCGAGAATAATCGCTGCCGCAAATAGGGTTTTATCAGGGCCTACCGCTGCCAGCCAGGCAAACATCAGGTTGGTTGCCGCCATCGCAATCCCACCGATAAAGAGTCCACGAATGATACCCAGCCTTGATGCAAGCACTCCACTCATCAGAGAGATAATGATCGTCATCCACCAGCCGATTAGCTTGGAGTAGGTGGCGATGTCACTGTTAGAAAATCCAACCTCCTTGTAGAAGACGATCGACATCCGTCCCAGAAACGCCTCGCCCACTTTGAATAGAATAATAAAGGTCACAATGTAGAGCCCAATGCGCCAGCCGTTACGACGGAAAAATTCGGCAAACGGTTCGATGAGCGTCACCTCTAACCATGCAATCGCCTTAAATAATTTTGTACGCTCACCGAGCTGGTTGAGCATCTGCTCTTCGCTCTCACCTTGAATTTTCTCCCGTCGGCTCTCCGGCTCTTTCAAAGTCACAACTACGGCGACCAACAACAAGACGATCAATGAGAGCACCATATAGACCCCCGACCAGTTCATAAACGACCAGTCGGAGAGGTAGAGGGCAATCGCTCCGGGAATGCTATAACCGGTCCACCAGCCACTAGTGGCCATCGCCGCACCGTAGGAGATAAGCTCCCTGTCCTCTTTACCAATGCGATCAATCCGATAGGCATCGATTGCAATATCTGCAGTCGCCGAAGCAGTGGCGATCACCATCGCCAATAGACTGGTCCATAACAGACTCTTCCCTGGATCAGTCCAACCGATAGCGAAGGTTGCTACAGCCATAATCAACAACATCAACACAATCCAGCTACGACGCTGTCCCAGCCTGCGCGTCAGCCACGGAATATGAACTCGATCAACCAGCGGTGCCCAGAGAAAATTGAACGCATAGATGGTAAAGATCGAACCAAAAAAACCGATCGCGCTGCGACTCAATTCAGCATCTTTCAACCAGGCGGTCATCGCCGAGCCGATCAGCACCCAGGGCAGGCCGCTTACAAAACCGAGAGTGAAGATCGCCAGCAGTCGATTATCTTTAAAGAGCAGCAGGGATTGTTTTAGTGTGGAGAAAAATGCCATCGTCAGGCGAGCACCTCAACAGCCATACCCACTTCGATTGTCCCCTCGCCCTCGACAATCACATTCTGACCAAAATAGATCTTGTTATCCCGCATACGATAACTCGCCAAAGTCTTAATCGGCTCCGCTCCTTTCTTGCCCGTCTCTAGATCGATGGAGGGGATCACGCAGCGACTACACGGCTTGACGATGCGAAGGATAAGCCCGCCAATCTTCAGCTTCTGCCATCCATCCTCGGCATAGGGTTCACACCCATCAATCACCAGATTGGGGCGAAAGCGGCGCATCGTGACCGGACTATCGAGTCGACCATTAAGGTCATCCAGTGAAGGCTGCGAAATCAGCAACAGGGGAAAGCCATCACTAAAGGCTGTCTGCTCTCCAAGATTGGCAAAGTTGGGGTCGACTTGACGCATCTCATCATCGGGAAAATAGACCAGTCGACTCGGATCACCCAAAATGTTACTTAGCCAAGTTGCCGCTTCATCGCCACAATCAATCGCTCGGCACTCATCATTCCACACCGTAACAAGTAAGCGCTCACTATCGGCTGGAACTTTTACATTTAAAAGGTCCCCATCCGGTGATATCAAAACCAGAGCGCCATCGACAACCTGAGATTGAATAAGCGTCATCTGCGGCAGTTGACGCTGGGTACGCATCATCCCCGCATCATCAACCACCATCCAGCGCCGATCATGGCGAAGACCAAAACGATCAATTTGAGCGCGCTCTAAAGAGCTATCCCCCAGTGACTTAACCGGGTAAATTGATAATCCACTCACTCTGAATCTGCTCATTTTTACTCCATTAAAAGTTTAATTATTTTTAATATCTCATTAATAAAAGGAAACATTCAGAAGCGCTCATTGTCTCATAGATAGACTAGAATCAGGGTAGGTTATCTCCATTAATAAAGGTATTAGCGATGCGCATTGGTATCCCCAAAGAGATTAAAAATAACGAATTCCGTGTTGGGCTCATCCCCGCTTCGGTTGCTGAGCTCACCATAGCCGGGCATGAGGTTTTTGTTGAAAAAGGAGCGGGCATCGGTATCGGCTCTTCTGATGAGAGCTACACCCAAGTGGGTGCAACGATTATTGATGGCGCCGCAGAGATCTTTGAGCGAGCCGAAATGATCGTC
>JAOTST010000402.1 GCA_029864785.1 Chromatiales bacterium
TTCACCAAAATAGAGTAACGGTTTTGAACTGAAGAAGGGGCCTTCTGGTGGAGGTAATGGCCCCTCATCCAACTGTACCGCTGTTGCATAAAGTGGCAACCCGGCTAACAACAGTAACAGTAATTTAATCCAATTTAATCTATTCAACAACATGATTGAGGAACCCTTAGCCTAAATATCAAAATCATCAAAATTTCGATTGAGCCGAATCCCTCGTCGGCGCTCCCCACTCTTCGATGGTGCCGCTTTTTTCTTAATCGCCACCTTCTTTTTAGGGGCCACGCGTTTTACCGCTATTTTCTTTTTAGCAACAGATTTTTTGACTACCCTCTTTTTTATCGGCGGTGCTACTTTAGTCGGTTCTGATGAAACAGCATCCCTCTTTTTGACCTTATCAAAGTCCTCCATAATAGGTGCAGGTGTCACCGTTTTGGTCGCAGTAGGCTCATCTGCAACCTGTTTCTCAACAACACTGCTCTCCACTGCATCTGCGACAGCCGAATCCATTTTAGGCGGTATAGACGATTCAGCATTCACCCCTGATGGCTCACCAATAACCGGCTCTGTTTTTTCTGCATCCTCATGCCGATTTCGAAATGCAGCAACACGCTCAACACCCCAAAAAATGATCGTAATCATGACCTGATAAAACTTAAATGCCATCCCTTTGAGCATTATCACAAAAAAGCGCCACATCCCCAAAATAAAGCCGCTGACCGAGAGACGACTCTCCTCAGGCACATTTTCACATTCACACTCATTAACCGCCTGTTCACAGTCACTTCCAGAGGCACAGAAAGCTGAACGAGCACTAATACAACCTAAGGGGATAACGACTAACGTCAGAGCCGTAGAGACCAATACGCCAAAAAGAAGAGAGATAGCCATTCCTTGAAAAATGGGATCCGTCAATATAACCGATGAGCCACCAACCAAGGCAAACGCGGTAATCACAATAGGTCGCGTTCTCGCCTTGCACGACATAACGACTGCATCTCGGACATCAACACCCGCCTGCACCTGTTGAATGGAGTAGTCCACCAACAATATAGAATTCCTCACGATAATACCGGCCAATGCAATAAATCCAATCATTGATGTCGCAGTAAATTCAGCATCTAGCAGCCAGTGTCCAGGAATAATCCCAATGAGCGTTAAGGGAATAGGTGCCATAATAATTGCAGGAATCATAAAGTTACCAAATTCCCATACGACTAGAATGTAGATCAATATAATCGCAAGACCAAAAGCACCTCCCATTCCAGCAAAGGTTTCTAGGGTAACAGTCCATTCGCCAGCCCATTCAAAACCCGAATGCCCATTATCTTCTGGTGCACCAAGATAACTTCCCTTCAGCTTGACACCATCGGGAGCCGTATAGTCGTGTAAAAGATCCTCAACCTCAAACATCCCGTAGATAGGAGCTGCTAAACGGCCAATCGCCTCACCCACGACATACTCCACAGGGCGTAGATCCTTATGGTAGATAATCGGATCCTGTTTGACCTGCTTAAAATAGCCCAACTCTGCCAGAGGAACCGTTGAGCCACTCGAGGATGGAATAGGAAGATCACCCAGACGTGCAATCTCAGAACGAACACTTAATGGAATCTGAATAACAATATTCGTGGGGTCAAGAACGTTGCCCTGTTTAATATCCCCTACGACATAACCTCCCATTGCCATGGCCAAATTACGATTAATGCTATCAACCGATATTCCTCTGCGAACAGCCTTTTCAGTGTCTACCTCAAAACGCCACACGTTGTACTCTTCAGCCATATAGTTATCGACATCACCAACACCTTCTGCCTTATCAAAGGTATTTGTCAGATGCTGCGCTACTGCACGGCGCGTTTTATCATCCGGGCCATAGACCTCAGCAACCATCGCCTGAAGTACAGGGGGACCTGGCGGCATCTCCACAACTGTTGCACGAGCCCCCACGGATTTAATCAACGGCGCTATCGCTTCACGAGTCATCACGGCAAGATCATGACTGGTTTTGTGACGCTTTTTCTTATGAACTAATTGGACATGGATCTCAGCTTGCCATGGATCGCGACGCATATAGTAATGACGCACCATGCCGTTAAAGTCGAATGGCTGGGCAGTTCCGACGTAAGTCTGTAGCGCAACCACTTCAGGGTATTGACGCACAACATCAACCATCTTGGATGTCAGGTTAGC
>JAOTST010000082.1 GCA_029864785.1 Chromatiales bacterium
CTCATGAGTTAGGGCACTTTCACCATCGACATATCCTTAAGCGACTACTACAGGTTGCCCTGATCTCATTCGCTGCATTAGCGATTCTTGGCTGGCTCTCTGATCAGCTCTGGTTTTACCATGCACTAGGGATTACCACACCATCTTCACATCAGGCGTTAATCCTATTTATGTTGGTGATGCCCCTTGTTACCTTTTTTATTCAACCACTAATGTCCGCAGGATCTCGTAAGCATGAATATGAAGCGGATAGCTTTGCAGCAGACAAAAGCAGTGCTCAAGACCTGATCAGTGCGCTCGTCAAACTCTATCAGGAAAATGCCAACACACTCACTCCAGATGCAATCTACTCCGCCTTTCACGATTCACATCCGCCGGCGCCTGTGCGTGTTGCCTACCTCAACAAACTCAGCCAACAGCATATGGAGAAGAGCTCATGAAAATTGTCACCCTTATGCTGGCATTACTATTTGGCCTACTAAGCCAAAATAGTTTGGCCGATGTGGCACGCGGCGCACAACTTGAAAAGGAGAACTGTAGCCACTGCCATGCTGCTCGCTTTAACGGTGATCAAACAGCCATCTATCTTCGCAATAAAAGAAGAGTTAACAGTTACAAGCAACTCACTTCACAGGTTCGTTTCTGTGAAAACAATTTAGAACTGACCTGGTTTGATAACCAAATACTTGATGTCAGTGAACATCTCAATCAACGCTATTACCATTTCACCCCTCAAAAATAGGTTAAGCTCCCACTATGAATGAGACCTTAATCAAATGGATCCATGCAGTAAAAGATATTGAGCTGCCAGGAATCAGTCAAAATATCGACAAGGTAAAAAGCCTAACCCATCGCGACGATATCGATATGGAGCAGCTTAGTAATATCACTGAGCTCGATCTTGGCCTTTCATTACGACTCGTTCGCCGAATTAACCGAATTCAAAACAGTGGTGGACGCAGCCGCATCAACTCCATCAGCCAGGCCATTATGATGTTCGGGATGGATCAGATCAGGCAGCTACCCAACAAGCTACCTACACTGGATAGCATCAAAGATAACCCAAAAGTCACCTATCACTATCTGCGACTTTTAAAGCAGAGCTACCATGCTGCCTATCAGGCTCGACAGTGGGGTAGAGCACTACGTGATGAAGACCCCAACGAACTCTTTCTTGCAACCTTTCTGCGCACAATGGGGCATATGCTACTGTGGATACACTCGCCCGATAAGATGCTACAGATCGAAGAGATGATTTCAGATCGCGGCATTGACCCCGTCGAAGCGCAACACGTTACATTTGGATTTGCCATCAATGAACTCTCCAAAGAGCTGGCAAAGTTATGGAATCTGCCCAGCCTGTTTCGAGAGAGCCTCTACCCAGAAAATGCGACACACCGACGCGTACTCATCGTCTCTCTGGCAGTGCAGCTCAGTCGCTCCTGTCATACCGACTGGTATTCACGCGATACCCGCCTGATAGAAGATGACATTGCCGAGATTCTGGGTAGAGATCGTAATGCAGCCGTCTCTATGATTCATGCCAACGCAGTAAAAGCGGCACGTATCAGTGCATTTATCAACCTACCTCATCCGGCCGCTAGATTAATCTATCCAGCCTATGAGATTGACCCCAACATTACCCATTCAACCGATATTTCTGCAGAAGAGTCCAATCGCATCAACCATCAGGATATTCACTTCTGCCTTGCCCCACAGCTTCCCATCGTCGCTCGGATGGTTAAAAAGCTCGCATCACCAGAAAAGCTGGCAATGAAGATTATTGTTCAAACAGCGATGCAGGCAATGCATGATGGACTAGGGCTAAACCGAGTAGTATTTGGCCTGATCACCAATAATAATAGACAGATCAAGGCACGCAGCGTTATGGGGAGCGACAACGATCTTCACTTTAACCAATTCAGTATTGATCTAAATGAAGGAACCCTATTTGAACGCATGATGACCGGCTCAAACACACTATGGGTTGATGAGCATAACTGGAAAAAATATGGATCACTTATCCCTGAGAAGTTCCAACACAAGATAGGAAATAACGGTTTTTTTGTATCAACACTACACATTAATGGAAAGGCTGTTGGGCTCTTTTATGCCGACAGGCATAGCCATCACTGCCGTCTTGATGAACGCAGTTACCGACTCTTTAAACGAATATCAACAGAGGTCATCAAAAACCTCGAAGAGTTAATGGCTTAAACCTCAACCCGCCCTCTAAAGGCGTGGGCTAACGTATTGCCATCAAAGAACTCCAACTCCCCACCCATCGGAATGCCGTGGGCAAGACGCGTCACTTTAATATTTCGCTGGTGAACCATCTCACTAATGTAGTGCGCAGTCGCTTCACCCTCAACCGTTGGGTTGGTTGCCAGAATCACCTCTTCAATCTCACCTTCATTGAGACGCTCCGCTAGCTTGTCGAGACCGATATCGTCAGGACCTATGCCATCAAGTGGTGAGAGCCGCCCCATCAACACAAAATATTTACCCTGATAACCGCTCATCATCTCCAATGCATGGAGATCGGCAGGACTCTCAACAACACAGAGCAACTTCCCATCACGCTCAGCATCATCACAAATTTTACAGCGACCCGCCTCGGCGAGAGTGCGACAGCGATCACAATGGCCGACCTGCTCCACAGCATCGGTTAGTGCCTGCGCGAGTGTTTTAGCGCCGTCACGATCTCGCTCAAGCAGATGAAACGCAATACGCTGAGCCGACTTCGGACCCACGCCGGGCAGACAGCGAAGTGCCTCAATAAGGCGATCAATAGCGGGGCTAAATCCCATCGTTACTTGAGCTCAGGCCTAAAAGGGTAGCTTCATTCCGGCAGGCAGATTAAGACCGGCAGTCATTCCCGACATCTTATCCTGATTCTGCTCTTCAACCTGACGCACTGCATCGTTGACCGCTGCTGCGAGTAGATCCTCTAGCATCTCTTTATCATCGCCCATCAGGCTATCATCGATCGATACGCGCTTAACATCATGGCGCCCCGTCATCAAAACAGAAACCATACCCCCACCCGATTTTCCAGTCACTTCCATATTGGCCAGCTCTTCCTGCGCCTTTTTCATATCCGCCTGCATCTTCTGAGCCTGCTTCATGATGTTTCCAAGTCCACCTTTCATGATCTATCTACCTCAATATTTCTCTATATAAATTTTAGTGATTAATTAATTGGCTTTACAGAATCTGGAACGACATGCGCACCAAACTGCTCTTGCAACGAATGTACCATAGGGTCATCAGCAATCGCCGACTCGGCTTGAGCCTGCCGCTTCGCTGCCTGCAATTTTTTAAGATCCGCTGGCGACTGCTGTTTTGTCGATGCGACCTCAATCTCAAGCTTTATCTTACGCTCCATAAAATTACTCAAGGCATCTGAAAGCACCTGCTCACGCTGCTCATGCCGCAGATGCGTGCACGACTCAACCAGATGGAGTCGAATAGTATCGCTATCGGCATAGATCAGCACACAGTTCTCGGCAAGCTGACGAACCATTGCCGTCAATGGCAAGGTATTAACCCATGTGAGCCACTGCTGATCGAGATCATTATTACTTGAAGCGGCCTGAATATCGGCAAACATCTCTTTTGCTACAGAGCCATCCTGCTTTGGAGCTTGGGCAGACATTGGAATAGGCTCAGCTACGGATTCAAGCGGGGATGATAGAGGCGGAGATTCAGTCCGCGTCTGTTGTAACTCTTCGGCAACACCCTCTAACTGCGAGGCAACACTATTTGATTCTGGTACCTGCACTGATATCGACTCAGCCTCATGAATAGATGAAGGCGTTTCCTGAACCGATAACGGGGACTCCGCTTCTTGCGGGGTTACGGTTTCAACTGTTTTTTTTTCAGCCACCGGGCGGCTGGCTACAGGTGTCTGTGGCACCGATTGAGAGGCCGAAGTCTGGGGCTGAAATGCGAGCATACGCAACATCACCATCTCAAATCCGCTTCTAAGATCGGGAGCCAGAGGCAGATCCCGCAAACCATTAATACCAATCTGGTAGTAGAGCTGCACGCTCTCACGATCGACCTGGCCTGCGATCTCCCGTAACTGCTCCGTCTCACCAAAGCGTTCATGGGCAGTCTCGGGGATCACCTGATAGATGGCGATCTGCTGTAATGCATGGTTCACCCCATTCAGTGCATTACTGTAGTCACCACCAAGTTCGCCAATCTGTTCGATCTCATTAAGCATCGCCGCACCATCACCGTTAATAAGCTGCCGTAACAACTGCACGATACGGGTACGATCGATGGTGCCGAGCATCTCACGCACCTCCTCACTCTTCAGCTCACCATTACCATAAGAGATCGCCTGATCCAGCAGACTCAGCGCATCACGCATACTGCCTTGAGCAGCACCAGCAATCTCCCACAGCGCCTCTTCAACAAAAGGTATCTTCTCTTCGGTAAGGATGTGGGCGAGGTGCCCCTGAATCTCCTCTCCAGTAAGCTGCTTAAGATTGAACTGTAGGCAGCGCGAAAGAATCGTCGCTGGCAGCTTCTGCGGATCGGTCGTAGCGAAGATAAACTTCACATGGGGAGGAGGCTCCTCCAACGTCTTCAGCAGCGCATTAAAGCTGTGTTTAGAGAGCATGTGTACCTCATCAATGAGGTAGACCTTGTAACGACCCCGGGTCGGCACATACTGCACATTATCGAGCAGTTCACGGGTATCATCGACCTTGGTGCGCGAGGCGGCATCGACCTCAATCAGGTCAACAAAACGTCCCTCATCGATCTCGGTGCAACTACTACATTGACCGCATGGGGTGGAGCTAAGCCCCTCTTCACAGTTGATCGACTTAGCAAGAATACGCGCCAGAGTGGTCTTACCAACACCACGAGTACCGGTAAACAGAAACGCGTGATGAAGCCTGTCGTTATCGAGCGCATTGATGAGTGGTTTAAGCGCATGCTGCTGCCCAACCATTTGGGAGAAGTTGCGCGGGCGCCAGCGACGGGCGAGGACTTGATAGCTCATTTTCTGCTTTAAAGACCCTTCACGAGTTTCTAGAAATAAGATGGGACCATGCCAGCCACACCTCGGCACCCGAATCCACCGCTGTGGCTGCTCCCTTCCGGGCCTGACCAAGTTCACAGTTTATCGTCGCGAAGGGACCGGCATGAATCACCGAGGCGAATTCTAACAATCTGTGGGGGTGGAGGCTATCGTTATTCCGGTTAAATTCTCTTTTTTAGCTGGCTACTCATCCAGACAAAGGGTCGGAGTCAAATTGAGACCTAACCTCTGTAATTAATGCACATCACTTAAATCAAAATCAATTTGACTCCGACCCCATACAAACACCAGCCCCAACTACCGACCAGAACCTAATCTCGCCACCTTCAACAAAAACTCAGCCTGCCCAATCCCCAGCCCCTTTTCGGTACCACGTCGAATCTCAGTTAAAGTTTTACGATCCAGCATCTCCTTACACAACTCCCTATAACACCCCCTGGTGTCGAGGTTAGTCTCTTTTGATGCCGATACGCTGCCAACAACTCCAGTGTCGGAGTCAGGCCTTTTTGACTCCGATACGTTACCAGCCAAACCAATAAAATCACAAAAAATCGAATGAGGTGTCACCAACTTGTCACTCTTTCCCAGCCCATTGGCATGGTAACTGGAATAGGGATAGTCCTCAGGTCGTTTGGCAATACCCGCTCGAACCGAATTGAGCTCAATATAGCGATAACACGATAAAAGATAACGGTCAGTATCGACTAGGCTCGACTTATAACGTCCCTCCCACAACGAACCACTACGATGATAGGTACGATTAAAGTATTGGGCATAACGCCGTCCCAACGACTGCATCGTTTTTGGCAGGCTTGATTCACTGGAGGGTGTCGCCAACAGATGCAGATGATTATTCATAAGCACCCAAGCATGTATCGCCAGCTCATGCTTTACAGCGCCCTCATACAAACACTGATAGAGAAAGCGAAAATCCTCATGACGAGCCAAAATGGGATCACGATTATGTCCACGCACCACCACATGCTGGGGTTGATCAGGTAAATATAGACGCTGCCTTCTTGGCACAGTTATCTCCTTCTATCCAGCGGGGTCGGGGTCGGAGTAAAAACCAACCCAGCCCCCCCTATTATGACTCAGGTACACCCAGAGATAAATATGCAACAAATCAATAGGTTACAGGATTTTGACTCCGACCCATAGTGTTAAAATACAAGATTGATCTTCTCTAGCTCACTCAACTCTCTACTTGATGGTTCACTCATGACTTATCTCCCTGCACGCCCTTAGATTTTGTTGGATATATTTTGAAGTACCGAAAAGAACAATTTCTTGAAAACATAACATTGTTTGGTATTTTGGTTTTTAGTAACCGAACCAGTTCGTCCCACGATGGACATGGGTTTTGTTTCAAAAAAACAGGTGATGTCAGATAGACATGGAGTTGTGATCCATCCACAATAAAATAGATACTATATCCAGAAATATAGCCCGGCAGATAGCGCTTTAGATCGACAGTATCTTCATAGATCTCACCAGTTGATTTGACCTGCCATTTGACATAGAGATCATCACCACGACGCATACGACCAAAAATACCAGTTCGTTGCAAAGCAATATCATTGTCAGTCAGATCTCCAGGGGAACGGGCACCTGGATATCTGGAGTCACCATACCGATATTTCAATATAAGGATATCGGGGCTATCCGCTATTGAATTAAATTCAAATCCATGCCTTACCAATCCATTATTGCCAGAGCAGCCTGATATATTTAGTACGATAAATAATGCGAGCAAAACAATATAGTTCTGCCAATACTTTAACAAAGTAGTTTTATAGCTCATCATTTAACCAATCCCATTATTTGTTAATCCCAGTGAATA
>JAOTST010000083.1 GCA_029864785.1 Chromatiales bacterium
TACCAAGTCATTAACTGGACGTTATCCGATACGATTATTCGCCTTGTTATCCCTGTTGGCATTGCCTATGGATCAGACACAAAAAAAGCGCATGATATACTAATCAATATAGCTAAAAACAATAAGTACGTCTTGGAAGACCCACAACCGGAAGCTATATTTTCTAGCTTTGGTGATAGCACTCTCGATTTTGAACTACGAATATTTTTACCAAATTCTGATTTAAGAGTTGCAACACGCCATGATCTATTAATGCAAATAGATCATGAATTTCGAGAAGAAAATATCGAAATTGCTTTCCCTCAGCGGGATATTCATATTCGTTCAGTGCCGAAAGATTCAAATTTAAATTTTGGCGGTTAAAATCTAAATTTAGTATCGTCAATTTAGTCTTATAGTGTATATATCAAACATCCTTGATCGGATACTCAGGGATGTGCATGTTTTCTAAAATTTTAGACTTTTAAAAATTAATGTAACTTGATCTCAATTTTTCCATACATGTATTAAAGTTGACCTATGCCTACAACAATTTTAGCCACCAAGCTCTATATTCCGCCACCTCGGCCCAAGGTTATACATCGCCCTCGCCTAATGGAGCGATTGAAAGCGGGCCTACAGTCTAAATTAATTCTCATCTCTGCCCCTGCCGGCTTTGGTAAAACTGCACTGGCGAGTGAATGGATCAGCAGTTGTAAACGTCCTACAGCCTGGCTCTCGTTAGACGAGTGTGATAATGATCCCATACGTTTTTTAACTTACTTCGTAGCGGCATTACAAACAATCGTGCCAAAAATTGGAGCAAGTGTATTGACGGAGTTGCAATCCCCCCAGCATCCGCCCATCAAATCGATGTTAACTACCCTGCTCAACGAGATCGACACCATCACAGACAACATTAACATTGTGCTCGATGACTATCACCTTATTGAGACCAAGTCGGTCGACGATATCCTCAGCTTTTTATTCGAACACCTGCAACCACAATTGCAAATAGTTATCACTACACGCGAGGATCCCGGTCTACCCTTGGCTCGCTTACGCGCCCGCGGACAAATGACCGAATTGCGCGCTAATGATCTACGTTTTACTTCCGATGAGGCTGCCGAATTTCTAACTCAGTCTATGGGTTTAACACTATCGACCGAAAATATCATAGCGCTGGAAACACGCACTGAAGGTTGGATTGTAGGTCTGCAATTGGCTGCGCTATCTATGCAAGAGCATGACGATACGCAAAGCTTCATTGACTCGTTCACGGGTAGCCACCATTTTGTGTTGGACTATTTACTTGAAGAGGTACTGCAACAGCAACCACAAAACATTCAGAATTTTTTACTCTACACATCTATCCTTGAGCATTTGTGCGGTGCTCTTTGTGACGCGGTGCTACTCAATACTACAGCGTCAGGACGAGAAACCCTGGAAACTATCGAGCAGGCTAATCTATTCGTTATTCCGCTTGACCACCATCGTGAGTGGTATCGTTATCACCACCTGTTTGCCGATGTTCTGCAAACACGTTTAATGAAAGAACAACCTGACTTAGTTCCCAGCCTGCACCTTAGAGCTTGCGAGTGGTACGAGAAGAGGGGCCAGCGACCAGATGCCATTCACCACGCCCTGGCTGCGCAGGATTACTTGCGAGCCGCTGAACTGATCGAATTTGCGTGGACGGATGTGGATAGGTATAGCCAGTCCGCTCCCTGGTTGAACTGGGCAAAATCACTTCCGCAAGAGTTGTTTCGCACTCGACCTGTGCTCATGGTCAATTATGCATGGGCCTTACTTTTTATCGGTCAATTAGAAGAATGCGAAGCCAGGCTACAGGAAATTGAGACTTTATTAGATTTAACGACTAATCCGGGTGAAATGCCTGAGGTTCCGGTGGGAATGGTGGGAATGGTGGGAATGGTGATTGTTGACGAAAAACAATATCGAAACTTACCACTAACCATCGCCTCCGCCCGTGCCTTTCTTGCCACTAGCCGTGGCGATGCACTCCTTGCCATAAAGCATGCCCAACAGGTGCTCGCACTTGCAGATGCGAACGATCATGGCGTGCGACTTAAAGCAATGGCAATGACCGCGTTTTCATACTGCAACATAGGCGATCTGGACGCTGCCTTCCAAAGCTTTTCCGATACTGTCGCGAGCCTGCAAAACATTGGTCTTCTCGGTGAGTCCATTAGTGCCACATTTATTCTCGCTGACATCAAGACCATTCAAGGTCGTCTCATCGATGTGGGCGTATTATATGAAAATGCATTGAAGTTAATGCCAAACCAGGAACTGCCTTTTCAAGGTACAGCCTATTTATATCTTGGCTTGAGTAAACTATACCGGGAATGGGGGGATCGAGATCGCGCCAGACAATACCTGCAAAGAGGCATAGAGGTAAATCGTCAGTCTCCGTTACAACTATGTCACTATCGCATAATGCTCACTCGGGCCTGTGAGAAACAGGATCAAGGCGACCTGGATGGGGCCATTAGTGATTTGGAACAAGCAGAACAATTGTTTTACAGAAATGTTATACCGGAGTTTCAATCGGTAGGCGCTCTGAGAACTCGTGTCTGGATCAAACAAGGTCGGCTGGACAAAGCCCTGGCATGGGTGCATGCGCAAAAACTTTCTGTCGAAGACGAAGCATCGTTCCCGTGTGAATTCGAACACATCACATTGGCAAGATATTTTATTGCTCAATATCGTAAAGATAGCTTGGAGAATACACTAAACCAAGTCCTCGGATTCCTTGAACGTTTGCGAGATGCCGCCATAACCGGTAATCGATTCGGTAGCTTGATAGAAATCCTGATCTTGCAGGCCTTAGTACAACACGCACGTTACGATATATCGGACTCCCTGGAGTCACTACGACAAGCACTAACATTGGCAGAGCCAGAGGCTTATATTCGAATTTTTGTTGACGAAGGAAAACGCTTAGAACTTCTTTTATCTGATGCGGCAACAAAAGGGATAAAACCGGACTATGTAAAAAAATTGCTAGAGGCATTCGAAAAAGACCGACAACGTTTAAAGGAAAATACTCCCTCCTCACAAGAGTTTTCACCGCACGGCGCAACTATCTCAACTACCTCAACAACATCATTGAATGACACGCTCATCGCCCCTCTGAGTAGACGTGAACTCGAGATCCTAAGACTCATCGCCCAAGGGCTATCAAATCAGGAGATTAGTGAACGACTATTCATCGCGTTGAGAACCGTAAAGGGACACAATCAAAAGATCTTTGCAAAACTACAAGTACAACGAAGAACCGAAGCGGTTGCGCGAGCGAGAGAGTTGGCGCTAGTGTAAATCAGGCGTTACCGCAAGACTCAATCCGGCAATCCAACAGCGATATGATCAATAATTTTCGCCGCAGTAAAATTAAATCCCTCGTCTAAATTCGCATATTTCTGTAGAGGCTTTAGGGGGATTAAAGCTGCTCTTACCACACCTGCTCGATACATAAATTTCGTTATATAACAATCAGTTAACGGATAATCCCGGTTTCCCTCATGCACACACTCCAACCTCAATTCGCACTAAAAACAGTACTTTAGTACCTTATCATCATGCCTAATTCACTGGTAACTTGACAAGACACAGAGTAATTCGAACAAGCCAATATCAATTTGAAACTACTCGAAATACGGCCCAGGTAGATGACAACTTAAATTACTTCGTATATTGAATTTTGTATTAACCAGGAGAAGCGATAATGAAGAAGATCATAATAGCCTTCACGTTTAGTTTTCTGCTAAGTGGCCAGGCAGCGGCTAAGGATGCAACAGATCAAGCAATCAATATTTGCGCCCTCGCCATTCCCATGTTTAACCAATACATCGTTAATTACGAATACCTCCACGACCAAACCCATGGTCTTGGTGTTCGACTGGAGTATGCACCTATGTCCGATGAGTTTATCGATGCGACAGGCGTGGCTCTGGCCCTAAATTACCGCTGGCATATATCCAAGTCCATGGATTCGATTTTTGTAGGTGTTTACACACGATATAGAGTCAACACTGGAACGGGAACCGTAGAGGGAACCGCATTTGAGTTTACAAGACCTGAGTTAACTGCGGGCTTAAACGTAGGAAAACGATGGACCTGGGACAATGGATTTAATACGCTTTTTTCTCTTGGATATGGCGCCTCTATGGTTACTGAAGATCTAACACCTAAAAATGCATCCATTGATGCCGCATTAACTACCTTTAAAAATGATAATGATACCTTTTTTGATGCCCCTTTCTATGGTGAGTTTTCGATTGGTTATGCGTTCTAACGCGACAAATCCAAGATTACATAACGTCTCGCAAACATTACTTTGTGTTAGCTAGGCTTCTTGCCTCAACCAAAGCTAGAAATGTTCTGGCGCTGACCAAGACTATCCCTAACTGGAGCACTACACATGAAAGCGATTGTAACTACAAAATACGGTCCACCGGAAGTCCTTCAACTCAAAGAGATCAAGAAACCGATACCTGGAAAAAATGAAGTTTGTATAAAAATACACGCGACCGCCGTAACGGCAAGCGATTGTATAATTCGGGCTTTCGACGTGCCTGCAAAATTGTGGCTACCAATGGGACTGGTTATCGGCTTTAGAAAACCAAGACAGCCTGTTCTTGGAATGATACTGACGGGTGAAATAGAGTCCGTTGGCAAGGGTGTAAAGTTATTTCAAAATGGCGATCAGATATTTGGACTCAACCGCTTTAAGTTTGGAGCCTATGCAGAATATACGTGCTGGCCTGAAAACAGTCCCATAGTACTAAAACCATCCAACATAACTTACAAGGAAGCCGCCGCAATACCTTTCGGCGGAATGCTGGCATTACATTTTGTCAAAAGGGCAAACATCCTGAAGGGTCAGAACATTCTAATCTACGGCGCTTCCGGAGCCGTCGGCAGCTCTGCAATTCAGCTAGCCAAATACTTTGGTGCAAACGTTACCGGGGTATGCAGCAACGAAAATATGGAACTAGTCAAATCGTTGGGTGCCAACACCGTCATTGATTACACAAAAGAAGACTTTACCAAAAAAGGAAAGCATTATGATTTCATCTTTAATGCCGTTGGTAAAAGAAAGGTGCAATTGCAGTGCAAAAATTCGCTAACCGCGAACGGAAAACACATAACCGTCGACGATGGAACACCAAAGATGCTTGCCACGGATATGACATTCATTAAAGAGTTAGTAGAGGCAGGAAATCTAAAGCCGGTCATTGATAGAACCTACCCACTGGAGCAAATGGTTGAGGCTCATCGTTATGTCGATAAAGGACATAAAAAGGGCAATGTTGTTATAAGTGTCGGTCATTAGAAATAGTAAGAATATATTCTCTGAAGGATTAGTAGTTACAAATCATTACTGGGTTAGAAAAATTAACTTAACAAAACTCACATAAAGTCAGGAGATAGTATTATGAAAATGTTGTTATTAGTATTTATGGTGTCTTTAAGTGTTGGTTGTAGTGCAACGGCAGACCGCAAGCAGAAAATGATCGATGGCGCGGCAACCTGCAATAGCATTTGCCAAAACAACCCAGAAATTGGTGAGTATTCCCAAAAAATGGGAGGAGGAATGCCATTACTATTCATGGGTGGGATGGAAGTAAAGTGTGCCTGCAGTAGAAGTAAGTAATTTTTTATAACATAACAGGGAAAAGTATTCTAGATCATAATGAGGCTGTAAATATTTACAGCCTCATTTAGCAAGACTTTCAGCCTCCCAGTCTTTATATGTTTGACTCTTACCTCTTACCTTCCAAGCAACCGGGCCAGCAGTAGACCTACCATTACAGACTGCCCCCGCCGCACTTGTACTAGAAAATGCATAACTAGCAGTAAATACTTTGTGATCTTCTTCCTGAATTAGGATGCCTTGATCAACAAGCTTGTCATATAATTTCCAATACGAGTATCTATCACTACGTTCGCCTATATATTCGCTCCGTGCGAGTGAACCTTTTTGGACCACGAACTCGCCGCCCTCTAAAATAGCGGTTGCCCGAATACCTTCTTTTTTAAGAGTTAGCTCGAATATGGGATTGTCTACAGATAATTTTTCACCACGATCATCTCCCAATCCATCCTGCTTCACTTTGTTGGTAAATAAATCTACTCGAATCGCTGGAAGCATCATCAACAATTGATCAATAAAGTTTTCCATGTTTGACTGAGCTGCTTCAGAAAGGCTAGGGATAGAAGGGATATTTCCGTTCTCAAGACTTGTATGCGACGCCTTCATACCCACTTTTACAAGCCTTGCTTCAATGTATTGAACATGTGCTTTATGAAGATTATTCGCAGTTGAAGTAATTAAAACTACTTTTGTCCACCAATCTTTCTTTGCATCATGACTTTTAATACGTTCAGCTATATTTTCGCCTTCACCGATATAAGCAAGAGGCTCCTCGTCTTGTTCTCCTAAAAGAATATAAACACCTGTGTAGGAGCTTTCTTTTCTTTTAAGCGCTTCAGATAGCCTTATTCTCGGTGCAACCAATATGTGACCTGTCCACCCAAACACCTCGGCTGTAAGCATTCCGTCTGGCTTTCCATCAATAAAAAACAATTCAAGCGTTGTTGCGGCCATTTACATTCCCTTTGGATTGGCGATAAGACACATAACAGTCAGATAAATGATACCTGGTGTCTCATTGTTTATTAATTTATATCCAGACATTCTTTCATCTGAATAACAAAAACGGCACATAGCAGACGTCGGTACTTAGCACCAATCCATTCCTTACATGTAGGCGTTTGTTCATAAGGCTGAGTCAGGAATCAAGTAGATGGCAAAATTTGCACCTGCTCGCTGGCGAATAACTCACTGCCGATGAGTTCGGCGCGAGCAGCCTTTGCATTCTGGCAATAA
>JAOTST010000404.1 GCA_029864785.1 Chromatiales bacterium
GCTCTATGTTGAGAGTGGGCGTTACATGACCGGCCCTCATGGTGCCTTAATCACCACGGCGATTAATCGCAAAGAGATCTACCGCACCTATGTGGGTGTTGATGCCTGCATGTCAGCGCTGATGCGCCCGGGAATGTACGATGCCTATCACCATATCAATGTACTCGGTAAAACGGGTAGTGAAGAGGTGGTGGATGTCGCCGGTTCTCTCTGCGAGAACAACGATAAGTTTGCTCAGCAGCGTTCATTACCGCATGTGGAAGATGGTGATCTCCTGATTATTCATGATACCGGTGCCCACGGTCATGCGATGGGCTTTACCTATAACGGTAAGGTGCGTCCCAAAGAGTTGTTGCTAAAAGAAGATGGTTCTGTTGAGTTGATCCGTCGCGAAGAGACGTTGGAAGATATCTTTGCCACACTCAATTTTGATGCAGATAGCTTCAATCCTGCAGCATAGATAATTGAGTTTGTGGTTAAAGCACTCCATCACATTAGCCTGCTGATCGCTGATTTAAAACGATCACAAGATTTTTATCAGCGTGTGTTGGGGCTTTCATTGATCGAACGCCCCAATCTCAAATTTGATGGGCTCTGGTTTGCGCTCTCTGATGATGCAACCCAGCAACTCCATCTTCTATTATTGCCAGAGAATATACCGCAACGAACTCTACCTGATCATGTTGGCAGGGATGGACATCTCGCTTTGTTGGTTGAAGAGCTTCCAAAATATATACAGAGGGCTGAACAGGCTGGGATTACCTATACCAAGAGCCGCTCAGGCCGGGAGGCTATTTTTTTGCGAGATCCCGATGGTAACGGTATTGAGCTGATTAATCTTCAGTAAAAAAGTAGTGCTCTGTGGCACTCTTTTTTGCGCGATACATTGCAGAGTCGGCCTGTTTTAGAAGTGACTCTCTATCTGCTGCATTGGTTGGATAGATGGCACTGCCAATACTGCAACCAATCGTTACTGTATGCTCAAGCAGATCAAATGGTTTTTCAATTAATGCGATTATTTTGTGAGCAATTAAGGCAAGATCTTCTGGCTCGGTAACGCTGTTTACGATAATTGTGAATTCATCACCACCGATGCGTGCCAGTGTATCGCTGGCGCGGATCAATTTAAGAAGCCTTTCTGAAACGGCTATAAGAAGCTGGTCGCCAGCATTATGACCAAAAGAGTCATTAACCTGTTTAAAGAGATTGAGGTCGATAAACATCAAGCCCATTTTTGTTCTATTTCGATCCGCATTATGAATTCCTTGATCTATGCGATCATTAAATAGGGTGCGATTGGGTAGATCAGTAAGGGGGTCGTGTAGAGCCAGGTGCTTAATACGCTTTTCAGCTTCTCGCTTATCGGAAACATCTTCTTGAATGGCAATAAATGATTGAATATCGCCATGCTCGTCATAGATGCTGGTGATGGTCTGTTGGGCGACATAGAGGCCGCCGTCTTTTTTACGGTTGATGATTTCACTGGACCAGCGCTCACCCGAAAGAAGACTTTTCCAAAGCTCTATATAGTAGTGAATGTCTTGCTCACCCGACGAGAGGATGTGAGGTGATTGGCCGATGCTCTCTTCTGCGCTGTAACCCGTCAATGCGCTAAATGCATTGTTGACCCACTTGATAATACCATCCTGATTGGTAATAAAGACGGCATTTCCTGCATTTTCAAGGGCAGTTGATAGAAGCCCTAACTGTTCTTGACTATTGGCTGCATCAAGGACGACTTGAATCTGTTCAGAGATCTCTTTTAAATGTTTGATAACGGTAGCGTCATCAAAAGCGCTTGGATTAGATGAATAGAGTGTAATTGCACCATAAACTTCATTGTGAATTGATAGAGGGATCGCGATGACACTCAGTAGTTCATTTTCTATAGCAGCATCTCTCCATGTGGAGAAGTCGAGGTCATGGATCTTGAGCATTGAGATCGTGTTATTTCTAATGGCCATTCCTGTAGGCCCCTGTCCGAGGGGTGTGTCATCCCAGCGAACTCCGATTTTTTTTAACTCTGCGCCATATGCTAAGGCATCGCCCTTTATGCTGAGGATGCGTATAGCACCCTCTGGACGTTTTTCACCAACCCAGGCAAGGCGTAGATCAAAAAGGGATATTAGCTGAGCACAGATCGGTTCAATGATTGTGACAAGTGAGGCGCCATCCAATATT
>JAOTST010000403.1 GCA_029864785.1 Chromatiales bacterium
GGGGCGCAACTCACTATTACCCACCAACAGATCGCTGCAGATCTAGGCACTTCACGAGAGGTCATCAGCCGCTTACTTAAGGATCTACAGCAGAGCGGCCAGTTAACCCTTGGTCGAGGCCAAATTGTTCTCATCAATTGAACCGCTGTGTAACTTTGTCACCGACAGATTAGCCCCTAACGTCTAGACTAGCCGTACTTTGACACAACCGGAGAAAGTTTATGAAAAAAAATATGGGTGGAATTGATCGTTCCCTTCGCCTTGTTGTTGGTGCCGCTCTAGTTGGCTGGGCTGTTATCAGCGGCAATCTCTGGGGATATGTGGGCATAATCCCTCTATTTACTGCACTCATCGGCTGGTGCCCTGCCTATCTTCCCTTTGGCATTAAGACCTGCAAAATCTCTAAATAGCACAAAAATACGGTGTTGGATTCAGATATGGCTCCAACACCGTTATAAAATATAGCGCTATCGAAGCTATTGACCACTGACCTCTGTGCCGCAAGAGGCCTCTTAAAACCACCAGCCCTCTCTATTACAGCTCCATCAAGGCAGATCCTATCGCATTGATGTGTAAGTGCTAGATTTTGGAATCCCTTACCCTTAAAATAGTCTCCTCAAAAATGGTGTGTATTACAGAAGCATCCATGTTGCAAAAATATCCCACCGATTATCGCTAACCTGAATCACAACACAGTCCATTATCTCTTACCGATGTTACCCAAAAAGCTGACCCATAGTGGCTTCAATTTTAATGAAAGTGAGTCCAATCTAAAATTTAAGTTTGGAATTCTCAACTCGATTCTACTCATTGCAGGCATCTTCTCTTTTCTCTTTGGACTCCTCAGCGATTTGGGCATTAATGATCTTGGCCCAATCCACTCTAAGGTTAACTATCTATTTTCAATCACCTGCATCACCCTTATTGTTTTATTAAGACGCAGTAAAGATTTTTTTGAACATGCGGCAACCATCTTTATTATTGCCTCACTGATCACCTTTACCTCTGCACTTATTTTTGTAACCAATGATGAATTTCGTCTCATCTGGTTCTATTTCATTATCTATGTCTCTTACATCCTTTTGGGTGTTAGAGCGGGCATGGCAATGACTGCCGCAATTATCATATCCATTGTTGTCTGCGCCAACCTCTTCGACCTGAATCTATCACAAAATTCTATTTTTACTGCCGCCATCGGTTTTATTGTTGCCAGCCTGCTCAACCGCTCTTATACCATTCAGATGTCCACCAATGTCAGTCGACTTGATAACGCGCTCAGTAAAGCCAATCAGGCGAGTGAAGCAAAGAGCCTCTTTCTCGCAAATATCAGCCATGAAATTCGTACACCACTAAATGGTATGCTGGGTATGGCGCAGGTGATACAGAAAACCCAGCTGGATGATGAGCAAAAACACTATATTGAGACCTTTGAACACTCAGGAAATGCACTTAAATTTCTCATTGATGAGATTTTAGACCTCTCTAAGATTGAATCAGGAACACTTGCGTTCGAATCTAAACCATTTGATAGCTTCCGCTGGATGATGGATATCCAAATGATTAATGAACCTCTCTTTGAAGAGAGTCCTGTTTTATTTACAACCGACGTCTCCAATGATATTCCCGCCTTTCTTTTAGGCGACCGTACTCGACTTATTCAAATTGCAATAAACCTGATAAGTAATGCCGCTAAATTTACCCATCAGGGCGAAGTTAAATTAACTGTTGGCGGCAGTGCATCCGATTCAGATCATTTTCGCCTTCATATCTCGGTAGAGGATAGTGGCATCGGCATCCCACCAGAACGATTGAAAGAAATTTTTAATAGCTTTCAACAGCTCTCTGCCAACAATATCGCCAACAGGGGCGTAGGACTCGGTCTCGCAATTAGCGACCGACTAGTCTCAGCAATGGGGGGCAAGCTGCATGTAAAATCGACTGAAGGTGAGGGGAGCCATTTTTGGTTTGATATCATATTGCCCATTGCTGAAGAGAACAAAGAGAGTTCTACAACCGCGCTACAAACAGAAAATAATCAGCCTCTCAATATTCTTTTAGTGGATGATGATGCTATTAACCGCCTCGCGGCTAGCATGCTGCTAAAACAAAATGGCCACCATGTTGAACTCGCAATAGATGGTGTTGATGCCCTTGAAAAGCTAAAGGTCGCAACCTTCGATA
>JAOTST010000405.1 GCA_029864785.1 Chromatiales bacterium
GAATCTGGTTGCAGGATACGGGTGGGCGACTGCTATTTGTAAACAAAGCTTTCTGCGATGCAGTTGGTGTGCCCGAGGGAAATTTTCTGAAGGTGGCGCATTATGCCGAACTATATCCGGAAGAGACCGCGAAAAGCTGTATGGCTTCTGATCAGAAGGCGCTGGAGGAGGACGGGCCTCATCATTCTTATGAAAAGATGAAGTTTGTAGATGGGGAGTTGCATGACCTTGAAATATTAAAAGTAAGATTGGTGGATAATGATGGTGCGGTGAGTGGATTGATTGGTCTGAGTACGGACATTACACAGCGCAATATCGATGAAGAAAATTTGAGGTTTCTGGCACATCACGACGGCTTGACAGGGCTTTATAATCGCAACTACTTTGTTGATCAGCTACGAAAAGCATTTTCGATTGCTCAGCGACAAAATAATCACGGCGCATTATTCTTTTTTGATTGTGACCATTTTAAATCAATTAATGACTCGCTAGGTCATCAAATAGGTGATGAGATTTTGAAAGAGATGGGCACACGTCTTAGCCAAAATGTCCGCAAAGAGGATGACGTGGCGCGGTTGGGGGGCGATGAGTTCGTCGTCATGGCGGTTAATATTGGTGAAGATGAGCGGGTGGCGGCTGAGCGTGCGCAGAGCCTGGCAGAGAAATTGAAAGATGCGCTGTTAGAACCTTATGAGGTTGCTGGTCAATTACACCATTTAACACCTAGTGTTGGCGTGAGTCTCTTTCCACAGGAAGAACAGACGGCGGATGATGTGTTGAAGCATGCTGATACTGCGATGTACCGAGCAAAAGATGCCGGTCGTAATGCGATTCGATTTTTTATGCCGAGTATGCAACAAGAGGTCGAGCAGCGTCTCCGCACGCAGACTGAATTACGCCATGCAATTACTCATGATGAATTAGAGCTGCATTTTCAACCACAGATTAATGCCACCACGGGTGTGACAGGGGTTGAGGCATTGATACGCTGGAATCACCCTGAGCATGGCCTGGTTTTCCCTGACTACTTTATTGAAATTGCAGAAGAGAGCTCATTGATTATTCCAATGGGAGAGTGGGTATTAGAGAATGGTTTAATGCAGCTTAGGAAGTGGCAGGCTGAAGGCCTGGTGTTAGGTACGCTGGCGATTAATGTTAGTCCCAAACAGTTTCATCAGGATAGTTTTGTGGAATACGTAAAAGGGCTATTAAACAAGATGGAGATGAGCGGCGATGTACTTGAATTAGAATTGACTGAGAATATTCTGCTCGATCAAACTGCTGAGACGGTGAGTAAGATAGAGGCGTTAAAAGAGGTTGGAGTGCTTTTTTCAATTGACGATTTTGGTACCGGTTACTCTTCAATGGCCTATTTGAAAAAGCTGCCGCTTGATCGATTGAAGATAGATAAATCGTTTGTCAGTGATATTACAACGGATATTAATGATGCCCATATTGTGAAGACGATTATTGGCATGTCGCATAACCTTGGACTGGAGTTGATTGCCGAAGGGGTTGAGACCAGAGAAGAGATGGAGTTCCTGCTCGAAAATGGTTGTGATAACTTTCAGGGGTACTATTTCGCACGCCCGATGCCAGCAGGAAAAGTGATTGAATTCTGTGAGTCGCATCGTCCCGTGCTGCTCGAAGTTTAGCGCTTAGTTTACCTAAAGCCAGCGTTCGCCAGGATAGTGCCCATGTTTGATCCTTGCGATACTTTCTCTCATGATCTCTCGTCCCCATTTAAACTCTTTATAAAGGCAGATAAAACGCCACATATCTCTTAACACCCTGAGGCGGTCCTTTAACGGCAGGGCCATTAGTGCCGCCGGGAAATCGGCTTCATGCGGCCTGCCAAAGGCGATCTTGAGTGGATTCCACTGGTCAGTGGTGCGGCGTACCTCTGTCGCAATCATATCGCGGTAGAGTGGCTGTAGTTCGCGATTATGAATTGCCGATTCGATGATTGCTTCCCCTGCAATGGCACCGGAATGGAGTGCGCAACTCATCCCTTCGCCAATCATATTGAGAAAGCCCGATGCCTGTCCGGTGATCAGCACGTTGTCTTTGCCAAAGACGTAGCGATTGATCAGTGATGGCCCGAAATTTTCGGCGCACCCTTCATGGTCGACATCGGCGGGTTTGAGGTGAACGCCATGTTTATCCTGCAGGTAGCTG
>JAOTST010000406.1 GCA_029864785.1 Chromatiales bacterium
CGACGTGGCAATCGATCAGGGAGGCTGCTTTGAGACATCACGACCCACCACCCATGCCGAACCGACCTATATTGTTGATGATGTGGTGCACTACTGCGTTACCAATATGCCGGGAGCTGTTGCTCACACCTCCACCTACGCCCTCAACAACGCCACCCTGCCGTTTGTGCTTGCCCTTGCCAATAAGGGGCTAACAGAGGCCTTGCAGGATGATCCGCATTTAATGGATGGGCTCAATATTCACCAAGGCCATATCACCAACGCGGCTGTCGCTCGCGATCAGGGGCGTCCCTTTCAACTTGGCTCAGCCATTTTAAATTAACGGTTAAATAGCCGAACTAGCTGATCAGCAATGCGCCACCTGAGACAAGCAACACCAGACCGATTGCCCGCTTAAAACTCTCCGGGGAGATGTTGGTGTGGATATGCCCACCCACATACATTGCCAATGCCATCACGGGTAACGATGCCGCGACGAGAACAATCGTCTCAATCGTGTAGATGCCAGATATCAGATAGCCGATGATGCGCGTCGCTCCATCGAGCATAAAGATGGTTGCAATGGTTGCCCTGAATGCTGTCTTGTCGAGACCGCGCAACTGTAGGTAGATCACATAGAAGGGGCCGCCGGTACCAAACAAGGTACCAACTAAACCGCCAAAACCACCCCCGATAAACGACCACTTACGAGAGAGTCTGCCGTGTGGATTTTTACCCACAATCGAGTAGATCGCATAGAGTAAAATAAAACCGCCGAGGATCTCTTTGAGCAGCTCACCGTCAACTGTCTTAAAAATATAGAGCGCACTCAATACACCTATCAGGGTAAAAGGCAGTAGGGGAAAGATTTCGCGCCACTGGATAGATCGGCGGTGGCTGAAACCATGCGAGAGTGAAGCGGTATAGTCGAGCAGGCCGATCATCGGCACGACGACAGTAATCGGCAGCATCAGCGCCAGCAGCGGTATCGCCACCAATCCGGAGCCAAAACCCGTGATTCCACGCACCACATAGGCAAGTACCAGAATTCCCAGAGCTAGTAGCAGCTCCATATTCGTCAAACTTTCGAGCATAAACAGAGATCTATTAAGGTAAAGAGAGACTATTCTACCTCATAAATGGTATATAACTGACCCCGCTCATCAGCTAATATACGCCTCCGTCGCTTTACCTCTCAGGCAGTAATACCCATGAAGACTCACGAATTTTTAGGCCAGTTAACCAGCATGCATCAAATGATGTATCAGCTCATCAAGTCGGTGCCTGAAGAGTTTTGCTACCAGACAAATCATCCAGATATCCCACCGATGGCGTGGCTCTATGGCCGTGCCATCTATGTTGAGACCTACTGGTTGCGCGAGGTGCTGCAAGAGCAGGGCGATAAAAGTGGACTGGTACGCGATATCTTCAAGCGTGGAAAAGGTAACGACCCAGAGACCCTTGCACAGCTTCCCCCTTTTGATCACCTACTCAACTGGGCGCTGGAGCTGCTGGATGATAACGTCATGCGCTTTGCCAACCCCGGACTTAACGAGGGCAAGGTACACAACCACCCGATGATGGTCGATGGCACCATTCAAAATCTGATTCTGCAATCCTATGCCGAACTCTATGAGCAGATGCTCTATCAACTCCATGCGCGTCAATTACAGGCAACAGAAGCCTATCAGGTCGTTAAACCTTTAGTGGCAACCGCCCCATCAACCGACCACGCCGACATTCACCAAGGGCACTACCGCATTGGCGCCAAAGATGATCCCGCCGCAAAAGACAATGAACTACCTCCACAGATCGTTGAGCTGAGTGGTTACCGGATCGACCGCTCACCTGTAAACAACGGCGCATGGCTCGGATTTATCGAGGCGGATGGTTATAAAAACCAATCACTCTGGAGTGATGAAGGGTGGGCATGGAACCAAGAGGCTCCTGATCATCAGCGCCCCCATAGCTGGCGTCAGGATATCCAGCGTCGTTGGTTCACCATCGGCATCAATGGTCCGAGCGATCTGGTTGCCGAAGATCCAGTTAGCGGCATCAGCCACTACGAAGCGATGGCCTACGCCAACTGGGTCTCAAACTACGGTGATGAACAGAACGAGGAACTACTCAAGGGTGCGGTAGTACAGCACGAATATCAGTGGGAGGTGGCACTACGCAGTCAGGAGGTGAAAGATT
>JAOTST010000084.1 GCA_029864785.1 Chromatiales bacterium
TCGATTCTGCCGGTGAGGGGATCTACGGTATGAATAACGATGGAAATGTCATCTTTGCCAATACCTTTACCATCAATCGATTGGGCTGGTCTGAGAGTGAACTTATTGGTCAGAATATTCATGATTTGGCTCATCATACTCATGCCAATGGTGAGCCCTACCTGATTGAGGATTGCCCCTCTCACGCAACGCTTGTTGATGGATCTTCACATAACATTGTTGACGAGATTCTCTGGTGTAAAGATGGCAACAGTTTTCCTGTGGAATACACCTCCAGACCGATTATTGAAGACGGCAAACAGAAGGGGGCTGTTGTTGTTTTTAGAGATATCAGCAAACGTAGAAAAGCTGAAGCCGCACTGCGCCGCACCCAGAAGATGGAAGCCTTGGGGAAGCTCACGGGAGGAATTGCCCACGACTTTAATAATATGCTGGGGGTTATTTTAGGCTTCTCCAAACTTCTATTGCGCAAGGTGGAATATGAGCCAAAATTAGAGAGCTATGCCCAACAGATTGTGCATGCGGGTGAACGTTGTAAGATGCTGACCACCAAGCTGCTCTCTTTGTCACACCAGGATGAGCTGAGTGCAGAGTCGACCAATATCAATCAATTGATTGAAGGGACTCAGCATATTTTGGAGAAGACATTGACTGCGCGAATTGAGTTAAAGCTGGATCTGGCTGAGGAGATATGGCCGGTATGGCTCGACAAATCCAGTTTAGAAGATGCCATTCTTAACATGAGTATTAATACCATGCACGCCATAGAAGATCAGGGCTCGTTTAAGTTAGTGACCCGAAACGTCTCTTTGGCGAGTGATGAGCTATCGCACCTGAAGCTCTCATCAGGGGATTATGTAGCGCTCAGTTTAGCCGATAGTGGTAGTGGTATGGATCAAGATATTCAGAATCATATATTTGATCCATTCTTTTCAACTAAGGGTGATCAGGGAACCGGCTTAGGGATGAGTCAGGTCTATGGTTTTGTGCAGCGATCTGGCGGTGATATTCATATCGACTCTGAAGTAGGAAGAGGAACCCTGATTACAATCTATTTTCCTCGTTATTCTAAAACAGCAAATCCTTCCGTTGCAGAAAAGAATTTCGATCTTGAAGTGGAACCTTTAGGTCATGAGACTATCTTGGTGGTTGATGATGAGGAGTCGATACGTCAGCTTTCAGAAGAGCTTTTGAAAGTACATGGGTATCGTGTTCTATGCGCTGAAAATGGCGATAAGGCTCTAAATATACTCAAGAGCGAATCAGTCGATCTTCTGCTTAGTGATATCATTATGCCGGGAATGGATGGTTATCAATTGGCAGAAGAGGTCTCAAAAAATTACCCAGATATTAAGATTCAGATGTTCAGTGGATTTAGCGATAACCGACACACTGAAAGTCATAAAAAATTACATGAAAAGCTGCTAAGAAAGCCCTTTACCTCAGAGATACTTTTGCAGCGAATACGTGAACTGCTGGATGAGGATGAGAGTAACGCTAACTCAGGATTACTACAGCATATTGAGTGGTCTGATGCGATCAGCACAGGGATCGTGATCGTGGATGAGGATCACAAGATGCTCGTTTCAATATTAAATCGCTGTATTGATGTGACTAATAGCGAGAAGCCAGATGAAGAGTTGGGAAATATTCTGGAGGAGCTATTGGAGTTTATTGCGTATCACTTTAGGCGTGAAGAGGTGGTCATGGAGGTATGCGAATATCCCGATTTAGAGGTGCACAGGCAGGAACATAAACGGTTATCGGACAGTGTTCATCTGTTGATTAATGAATTTAGCCATAAAGGATTGACCACAATGGCGCTACTGAGATTTCTGCGTGGTTGGTTGAAAAATCATATTATCGCCAGAGATAAGGAGATTGCTCCCTACTGCCAGAGAAAAGATATGCTCCTTGAAAAGGCGTTGATTGATGCAGGACTGACTCGAGAGTAGTTTAATTAGGGATACCTTCTTCCCGAAGCTTTTAATCCCAGCTTGCAAGCTGCTCGATTAGCTCGCGCTGGGCACAGATCTTCGGCTTGTTTTTGCCAGCAACAACTCGTTTGTATTCCGCATCTGCATTAAGATTCCACGCTTGGCAGTTATCGCTAAGGTAGAGCTCAAGCTCTTCAATAATCTGTGCACGACTCCCTTTCTCCTCAATAGGGAAGCAGGACTCAACCCGATGGTGCAGGTTGCGCCCCATCCAGTCGGCACTGGAGCCAAATAGTTCCGGGCTATCGTCGTTTTGAAAGTAGTAGACACGGGTGTGTTCAAGAAAGCGACCAACCACGGATACAACTCGAATATTTTCGGAGACATCTTTGATGCCGGGTCTGAGGCAGCAGATCCCTCGAATAATGAGTTCAATTTTGACACCAGCCTGTGAGGCTCGGTAGAGCGCCTTAATAACTTCGGGCTCGACCAGCGAATTCATCTTGGCAATGATTCGTGAAGGCACTCCCTCGGAGGCATTTTTCGCTTCGCGATCGATACGACTGATAATTCCCTTAAAGAGGGTGAAGGGAGATTGCAGCATCTTATTCAGCTTCTTGCTACGTCCTAAGCTGGTGAGCTGTAGAAAGATCTGGTGAACATCCTGTGCCATCTTCTCATCACAACTGAGTAGACCGTAGTCAGTATAGAGACGGGCAGTGCGGGCATGGTAGTTGCCTGTGCCCAGATGAATATAATTGCGCAGTTTCTCCCCCTCTCTGCGAACAACATGGATCATCTTTGCGTGGGTTTTGTAACCGACAACTCCATAGACGACGAGTGCCCCTGCCTCCTGTAATTGGTGAGCTAGCGCGATATTGGCTTCCTCATCAAAGCGGGCTCGCAGTTCTACAACCACAATCACCTCTTTGCCGGCACGAGCCGCTGCGATGAGTGCCTTGATAATGGGTGACTCCAGACCTGTAGTACGATAGAGAGTCTGCTTGATTGAGAGAACTCCAGGATCAGCTGCGGCCTGACGTAGAAAATCGATTACCGGTGTAAATGAATGAAAGGGGTGGTGCAATAGGATATCGCCCTTTCGGATGGTGGTGAATATGTCACTATTTTTACGCAGCCGGGGAGGAATTGATGGTGAAAACAGGGGAAATGTGAGTTCGGGTCGGTTAACCATGTCGGGTAGAGCCATCAATCGATTGATATTAACGAGTCCCTGACACTGGTAATGATCCGCATCGGTGAGCCCAAACTGTTCAAGCAGGAACTGACTGATCTCATTCGGACAGTTATCAGCGGTTTCCAAACGTGTTTCATCGCCGTAGCGTCTAGAAGGGAGTTCACCCTCCATCGCACTTAATAGATCTTCGACCACATCTTCATCAACAATCAGGTCGCTATTACGAGTGACACGGAATTGATAGCATCCCGTCACCTTCATTCCGGGGAAAAAATCCTCAATATGTGCATGAATAATTGATGATAGGAAAACATAATTTTGTACCCTGTCCTCTTTTTTACCATCTAGCTGGATGAGTCTAGGTAGCGCTCGTGGAGCAGGTAAAATAGCCATGTCACGGTTGCGCCCAAAGGCATCTTTACCTTTTAGGGTAATGATGAAATGGAGCGACTTGTTGAGAATTCGTGGAAAGGGGTGTGATGGATCAAGACCGATTGGGGTGAGCATGGGTAATAGCTCCATCTCAAAGAACTCCCTAACCCACTCTTGTTGGGCGGCATTCCATTCGCTGCGCTTTAGAAAGTGAATCCCCTCCTCTTTCAACTCTGGAAGTAATTTATCATTGAGTAGTTGGTACTGTTCATCGACCAGTCGATGGGCTCGTTCACTGATCTGACTCAGAAGATCGTGAATATTGATATTTTCCGGGCCAAGATGCGGTGACTCAAATTCGATAATCTGTTTTAGACCCGCTACCCGAATCTCAAAGAACTCGTCAAGATTTGAACTTGAAATACAGAGGTACTTAAGCCGTTCAAGCAGAGGGACATCTTCAATATTGACCTGTTGCAGTACCCGTTCATTAAATTCAAGCAGGCTAAGTTCACGGTTGATATAGAATTCTGGATTAGATAATTCGTCTGGACTCATTGATATACGCTTAATTGGTTGATAGTAGCTCTCATGACACCATATAGAGTATAGGCGATGGTGTTATGACAGCAATAGGGGATATAAGATTTATCTGGCTGGTAAATACTTACTTATCGTAGAAATTGTTTGCACAATGCTCATCAAAACCAGTGAAAGATTGTAGAATAGAGTACCTAACCATTTAACTACTTTTAGAACTATTACCCATTATATTGAGTGGGTATTGGTTATTTTTATATATCGAAATGAAAACATCTAATAGCAGCATTCAAGACCGCTTTAAGACGATTAAAGAGAACAAATTTTTTGAGATCTCTATTATCGTTATTATTATTTTTTCAGCGCTGGTCACTGGGGTCAAAACTCATGAGATACCCAGTATAGTCGTTGGCGTAATCGAGTATATCGATATCGGCATTACCCTTATCTTTCTGGCAGAGCTTATTGTTCGCTTTATCGGTGAGGAGAATAAACGGCGCTTTTTCCATAATGCGTGGAATATCTTCGACACACTGATTGTAACCATCAGCCTGATACCGATAGAGGATAGTGAACTCGCCTTCATTGGACGGCTGATCCGTATCTTCCGAGTGTTGCGAATGGTCTCATTTGTGCCTGAGTTGAGGATGTTACTGAACTCACTCATTAAGGCGCTGCCACAGTTGGGTTATGTGGTGGCACTCATGTTTATCATTTTCTATATCTATGCAGCCGTCGGCACCACACTGTTCAATGAGATTAATCCAGAACTTTGGAGCGACATATCGATATCGATGTTGACGCTCTTTCGGGTGATGACCTTTGAGGATTGGACCGATGTAATGTATGAGACAATGGTTCTCTATCCACTGAGTTGGACCTATTTCCTCTCATTTATCTTCTTTACAGCTTTTGCATTTCTGAATATGGTCATCGGTATTGTGGTTAATGTGATCAATGAAGAGCATGAGCTTCACAGACAAGAGGAACGTGTTGATGAACTCACTCTGGAAGATCTCAATGTTAAGCTCGATGAGCTAAAATTACTGCTGACGCAGCGCCAACTTGTAGAAGGGAGAGAGACATAATGAAAATTTATCAGAGTCATCGAGGTGTCACTGCATACATTATAACCCTGCTACTGCTAGCTATTTCGATGGGTACTAGCTGGGCTGCGGGCCCAACGGCTGAATCCACAGTGACGTTTCTTAATGGTAAATATCAGCAGTATGGTGGTGGCTATACCATGGGTGAAAGTGGTAATGGAGGTTTTATCTATAGCCGAACTTTTCCTATATCCATCACTATGTCCAATGATGGTTTGCTGTTAATTGAGCAGGCTGAATTAGGATTTGAGCGCCATGAGCGTGGCGATGCAGCAGAGATTAATCGTGTGCTACAGGCACTTGATAGATCAGCGGCAAAGATTAAAACCTATTTAATTCCCCTAGAGCAGATGCAATTTGGTGCAATTAATAGTCGCCGTGGAGATTGGCGTGCACAAAAGACACTTAAAAAATCAACGGCCAAGATTCGAGTCATTTGTAAAGAGAAAAAAAATTGCGTTGTGATTGATGAGAGTAAACAGGCTCAACATTTTGATCTATTTATTATGGATGAGACAGTTCGTCAAAAAATGTTTAAGGCATTTAAGCATCTAATTGGTCTCTATCAAAATCGCAAAGAACTCTTTTAAGCTACCCAGCTGATCTTTGAATAGTAGCATCTTGGTGTTAGAAAAATGGCCGTTTTGATTTACCTGAACCGTTTGATAATGGATAGCAAAGAGCCTGGTTGAGCACCAATTAATGCAGCAGAGAATTAAACAACTCCGAAAACAGATCCTTCAATGTATGGGGAGCGATCGTTTTAATCTATCGAGCCGATTAATTCGAATTGAGAAGCGGATTAAGGAGAAGAGCTCGGTTGAGCCGGCGATGGGTGATCTCGAAGCGCGGGTTGTTAGCTCGATTAAACGTCATCAACAACGTCTGAATGCGATACCTGTAATCACCTATCCTGAGGAACTTCCAGTCAGTGGTAAGCGGGTGTCGATCGCTGCGGCGATTGAAGAGAATCAGGTGGTGGTTATTGCAGGGGAGACCGGGTCAGGCAAGACGACTCAGATCCCTAAAATCTGCCTTGAACTCGGTCGAGGTATTACGGGACTTATCGGACATACTCAACCCCGTCGTATTGCTGCTAGAAGTGTCGCTGCACGCCTCGCTGAGGAGTTACAGAGTCCTCTAGGAGAGGCGGTTGGATATAAAATACGCTTTAATGATGAGACTAGTAGCAGAAGCTATATCAAGATAATGACCGACGGTATCCTGCTTGCTGAGTTGCAGCAGGATCGCTGGCTCAATCAGTATGACACCATCATTATCGACGAGGCGCATGAGCGTTCACTCAATATCGATTTTCTTCTGGGTGTACTCAAAAAGTTACTCGGTAAACGCCGCGACCTGAAGGTAATTATCACCTCGGCAACCATCAATACTCAGCGCTTTGCCGATTTCTTTAGATCGGTTAATGGTAAGGATGTCCCTGTTGTCGAGGTCTCTGGTCGTACCTATCCGGTCGAGACCCGCTATCACTCGCCTCTAGAGGGAAATAGAAAGGAGGCGATTGAGCAGCCGGAGATGATCCTTAATGGGGTGAATGAACTGGGCAGAGAAGATCCGCTGGGGGATATTCTGGTTTTTCTATCGGGGGAACGGGAGATTCGCGAGGCCTCAGAGTATCTTTCCAAGGCACATCTGCGCGATACCGAGATCATCCCGCTCTATTCCCGTTTATCTAATCAGG